>CAYIQU010000409.1:0-2270 GCA_964365645.1 uncultured Hyphomicrobiales bacterium
GGCGAAGATGGAGATCAGCGAGGCGCCGAAGCCGAGCGCGACGAGGGCTTCCAGCACGTGGCGCATGCCGTCCGTCTTCGAGGTGTCGAACATGCCCTTCAGCACCATGAAGTAGCCGGCGACGCCCAACAGCGCGAGGCCGACCACCAGCATACCGGTGACGGCGCCCGCCCTGAACGAGATGTCCAATCCGCCCTCCAGGCCCTTGGTCCGGGCGGCTTCGGCGGTGCGCACGTTGGCGCGGACCGAAACGTTCATGCCGACGTAGCCGGCCAGCCCCGAGCAGATCGCGCCGATGGCGTAGCCGACGGCGACCGGCAGGCCGAGCCGCCAGCCGAGGATGACGCCGATCACCACGCCGACGATGGCGATGGTGGTGTATTGGCGGTTGAGGTAGGCCATGGCGCCTTCCTGGACGGCGGCGGCGATCGCCTGCATTCGCTCGTTGCCGGCGGGCGCGGCAAGGATCGAACGGGCGGTGACGGCGCCGTAGGCGAGCGCTAAAACGCCGCAGGCCAGGATCAGAAGATAAGTGGTGGACATGAACTTGGATTCCTTTTCTCTCGCCCGCGGGAACGGACCTGGAATGGGTTTACCGGCGGGGGCCGGATCCCTCCCCCCAAGAATTAGGGCCGGAAAATGACAGAAGCCCCTCGCCATGGCAACCATGCAGCCATGCGCCGCTTCCAAGAATTTTGCGGCGCAACATTTATCTAATACAGTGATATCTAATAATAATTCCCCGAATCAGGTTTTGCCCGACGTGTCGTGGACCGACTGGATCAGAACCTCTTTCACTATCCCCTTGCCGAAGGTTTTGTCGGCGATCAGTTGCAGGCGGTCCTTGAGCAGGGCGATTTCGATTCGGTCCACCTCGCGCAGCAGGCGGGGCAGGAAATCGTAGAGGTCCCGCAGCGCGGCATCGGAGAAACGAACCATCCGGCGCTGGATGAAGACAGCGTCCTTTTCGGTCGCGACTTCCAGCTTGAGGCTGATTTGCAGAATGGTCCGCGGCCGGTTGCCCTCGATGACGGTGACGTTGAGGGGTTCGACGTCGACGAATCGGGTCCGCGCGCCCGATCTCGGCTTGGGCGCGGGCGTTTCCTCGCCCTCGGCGGGCGGCGGCGGCTCGAAAAAGCCGATCTCCATCCACTTCATGACGCCGATGGTGCCGCCGGAAAACATCAGAACCACCGCGAAGACCGTCAGGATCAGCTTCTTCATGGCGGGGCAACGTTCCTAGAAAATAATGGGCTTCGCGTCGCTTTCTCGCGCCGCTACGCCATTATCGGCGCAACCCGCCGGGCTGCAAAGCTTTCCCGGGGGCGTCAGAAATGCCGCCAGCCGGCGCGGGCCAGGGGCACAAGGCGTCCCATCGCGTCCGCGACCCGGACGCAGGGACCGCGTCCCCGGGCGGGAACGATTCGCCCGATGCGGGTCAGCGGAAGGTCCAAACGGCGGGCCAGCGCGCGGAGACGCCCGGCCAAGGCCGGCGGCGCGGTGAAGACCAGTTCGTAATCATCGCCGCCGGTCAGAACCTCGGTCCGCAATGCCGGCCGGGCGCGGAGCGCGGCGGCGGCGGCCGGCGACAGCGGCACTTTGTCCGCCTCGATCGCGGCGGCGACACCGGAGGCCTCGCAGATATGACCCAAGTCGGCGACGAGCCCGTCGGACACGTCGATGGCCGCATGGGCAAGCCCGACCAGCGCGCGGCCGAGCGCGAGCCGCGGGCTGGGCCGGTGATAGCGCATGCTGAGCGCGCGGGCATGGACAGCGGAAACCTCGAGGCGGCCTTGCAGCACGCGCAGCCCGAGCGCGCCGTCGCCGACGGTGCCGGAAACATAGACGTCGTCGCCGACGCGCGCGCCGGCGCGACGCAGCTCGCCCCCTGCCCTGACCAAGCCCAAGGCGGTGACGGTAAACGTCGCCGGTCCGGGCGTCGCGACCGTGTCGCCGCCGATCAGGGTTATGCCGAACGTTTTTTGTTCGCGCCCGAGCGCGCGGGCGAAGCGGCCGATCCAGTCCGCCCCGGCGTGTTTCGGGAACGCGGCGGCGAGCAGGTACCAGCGCGGCTCGGCCCCCATGGCGGCCAGGTCGGACAGGTTGACGCGCAGAAGTTTCGGCGCGATCTCTTCCGGGCGCGCGTTTTTCAGGAAATGGACGCCGGCGATCAGGCAATCGGCGGTCGCGACCAGCGTCGCGCCCGGCGGCACGGCGAGAACGGCGGCGTCGTCGAGCAGCGCCAGCGCACCCTTTTCCGCCGCCGCGAG
>CAYIQU010000410.1:0-2265 GCA_964365645.1 uncultured Hyphomicrobiales bacterium
TGCAATGCGCTTCGACAAGGGGATCGGGTCACCGGCCAATGATCGTAAAAGGTAGTCAGCGGTTTCGGCCGCGTCAATCGAGCGCCGCCTTTATCTTGTCGGCGGCGCTGGTTTTGGGCGGGTGCGCCGGCAAACCCGACGAATCCCGGCGCGGCACGGCGGGCTTCGTGCGCGGCTTCGTCGGCGGCGTCGTCGCCGACGAGCCCCGCGCCGCGCTGGTCGGCCGCGACGTCCTGTCGGCGGGCGGCTCGGCGGTCGACGCCGCGGTCGCGACGTATTTCACGTTGGCGGTGACCTTGCCGTCGGTGGCGACGCTGGGGGGCGGCGGGGTCTGCCTGGTGCACGATCCGGCCAAGAACACGACCGAGATGCTGGATTTCGCGGCGCCCGCGTCGGCGAGTGTCGCCGGACGCGGCGCCAATAACATCGCCGGACGCGGCGCCAATGTCGCCGTGCCGGCCAACGCGCGGGGGTTCTTCGTCCTTCATGCCCGTTACGGGCGCTTGAAATGGGCGCAGATTTTGGCGCCGTCGGCGAACGCGGCGCGGTTCGGCGTGCGGGTATCGCGCGCGCTGGCGGCGGACTTGACCGCCTCGGGCGGCGCGATCATGGCCGAGCCGTCCCTGCGGCGGGTTTTCGGCCGCCGCGACGGAACCGGCCCGCTCGCCGAGGGCGAGCAGCTTCTCCAGATCGACTTGGCGGCGATGCTCGAGCGCATTCGCGGCCAGGGTCCCGGCTACCTTCACATCGGCGCCGGCGCGGCGGAACTCGCGCGGGCGTATCAGGCGGCGGGACTGTCGCTGACGCGCGAGGATTTGCGCGACCTGAATCCGGCTTGGCGGCGGCCGATCAGCCTGCCGATCGAGATCGGCGGCACGCGGCTGCTGGCGCACTTCGCGGCGCCGCCGGCTTCGGGCGGCGCGGTGACGGCCAAGATCGCCGCCCAGGCGCTGGCCGAGGGCGGCCGCCACGCTCGCGCCGGCGCCGGGGATCGCGCGGCGCTGATCGCCGAGGCGGCCGGGCAGGCGGAAAACGAGCGTCGGCCGACGCCGTCGCCCAGCGACGGGTCCGCCGCGACGACCATCGTCGCCGCCGATTCCGAAGGCATGGCGGTGGCCTGCGCGCTGACGCCCAACGCGCCGTTCGGCGCGGGCCGCATGGCGCCGGGCACGGGGATTATCGCGGCGGCGGCGCCGGACGCGAGCGGCCGGGGACCGGCGGCGTTGACGGCGGCGCTGGCGCACGAGCGGCGCCGGAATGACGTGGTGTTCGCCGGCGCGGCCTCGGGCGGCGCGGCCGCCGCCGCGGCGCTCGCCCAGGTGATGGCGGAGCTCGGCGTCGACGGGCGGCTGATGGAAGACGCCCTCGCCGCGCCCCGGGTTTATCGCGGCGGGCCGGCGGGCGCCGTTTATCACGAAAACCATCTGCCCGACGCGGCGCGCCAGGCGCTCGCCGCGCGGGGCCTGCGGCCGAGCGCGACGCCGACGCTGGGCAACGTCGGCGCGTTGTATTGTCCGGGCGGGTTGCTGGGCGCGCCGGCGCAGTGCGCGCTGCGCGCCGACGGTCGCGGCTTCGGCCTGGCCGTCGGGGCGGACTGAATCGGAAGGATGGACGATGGCGTTGAAAGCATCGCGGCGCGGCGGCGTTCCGCCCTTCATCGTCATGGACGTGCTGCGCGCGGCCAACGCGCTTGAGGCGGCCGGGCGCTCGGTGATGCACCTGGAGGTCGGCCAGCCCTCGACGCCCGCGCCCCGGGGCGTCATCGCCGCCGCCCGCCGCGCCCTCGACGAAGACCGGCTCGGCTATACCGAGGCCTTCGGCCTGCCGGTTTTGCGCGAGCGCATCGCCCGCCATTACCGGGAATTCTACGGGGTCGCGGTCGACGCCCGGCGCGTCGTCGCTTGCACCGGCTCGTCGGGCGGCTTCGTGTTGGCGTTCCTCGCCGCCTTCGACGCGGGCGACCGGGTCGCGCTGGCGGTGCCCGGCTATCCCGCGTATCGCAACACCCTGGCCGCGCTGGGGATCGAACCGGTGCTGCTCGAGGCCGGTCCCGAGACCCACTTCCAGCCGACGCCCGAAATTCTGGCGCGCGTTTCCGGCCGGCTCGACGGCCT
The DNA here is from genome assembly GCA_964365645.1 of uncultured Hyphomicrobiales bacterium. Classification (GTDB taxonomy): domain Bacteria; phylum Pseudomonadota; class Alphaproteobacteria; order Rhodospirillales; family 2-12-FULL-67-15; genus 2-12-FULL-67-15. The sequence goes on from CAYIQU010000410.1 coordinate 2,115, forward strand.
GATCGTGGCCAGCCCCGCCAACCCGACCGGAACCATGATCGGGCGGGCGGAATTCGCCCGGCTCGCCGCCTATTGCCGCGAGCACGGCATCCGGCTTATTTCCGACGAAATCTATCACGGCATCGCCTACGGCGCGGCGGCGGACACGGCG
>CAYIQU010000411.1:0-2259 GCA_964365645.1 uncultured Hyphomicrobiales bacterium
TTCCTGGGTGTGGCCGGTCTTGATGCCGTCGACGCCCAAATCCTTGTAGAGCAGCGGATTGCGGTTGCCCTGGGTGATGCCGTTGTGAGCAAAGCTGCGCTCGGCGTAGACCTTGTAGTGCTCGGGGAAGTCGCGGATCAGCCGAATCGACAGCGTCGCCAGGTCGCGCGCGGTCATGTAGTGGTCGGGATCGGGCCAGCCGGTGGAATTGGTGAAGCTCGAATCCTTGAGGCCGATCTTCTTGCCGAGCGCGGTAATTTCCTCGGCGAAGACGCGTTCGCTTCCCGAGATTCCCTCGGCCAGGACGATGCAGGCGTCGTTGCCCGACTGGACGACGACCCCGCGCAGCAGGTCCTCGACCTTCGCCCGCTCGCCGGGATTGAGGAACATGGTCGAGCCGCCGGTTTTGGCGCCGCCCTTGCGCCACGCGTTTTCCGAGGTCGTGAACGTGTCGTCCATTTTCACGCGGTTTTCGCGCATCCGCTGATAGACCATGTACGTGGTCATGATCTTGCTCATGGACGCGGGCGGCATGCGCTTGTCGGCGTCCTTCTCGAACAGGATCGCGCCGGTGTCGGAATCGACCAAGATCGCCTCGCGCCCGACGGTTTCGCCCGTCGGCGCCTGCGCCCGCGCCGGGCCGGGCGCGGCGCTGGCCAGGACGGCGGCAAAAGCGAGGAGGACGAAACGAGTCGGAAAAATCGGAACGGTCATGAGCGGAATCCGTCGAGGGGCGAAAGGTTTCGAACCTTGGCAGGGGCGGACGGATTCGGCAAGAGGCCGGACGGCGGAAACTCGGGCGCGGCGCTAGTCGACGACGACGCGGGCGTCCGGATAGCCGGAGCGAATCACCCGATCGAGGAAACGGTCGGCTTCCTCGACCGAGGCGACGGGTCCCAGCCGGACGCGAAAGACGTCCCGGCCGTTGACGAGAGTCGGCTTGACCGCGACCGGGCCGAGCTTGGTCAGCTTGGCGCTGACCTTGTTGGCGTTGTCGAAGTTGCCGAACGCGCCGGCTTGAACGTAGATCCGGGTCGCCTTGGGCGCGCTTTGCGTGAGCGTGCCGACACGGGCTTCGACCGGAGCGGGCCGGGCTTGCTGGAGGGGAACGTCGGAAACGGTGCGCTGGGCGACGGCGATCGGCTTCGGCGCCGCGGACGCGCCCGGCGGCGGGGCGAGTTCTTCCTGGGCGACCTCGCCCGTGGGCAATTGCGTCACCGTCAGGGTCTTGTCCTGGGGATCGCCCTTGGCTTTGGGCATGACGCGGGCGTTGGCGACGGCGCCTTGCGCCTTCATGCGGTCGGCGATCTCGCGGCTCTCGTTGGCCAGGATTTGCACCCGCACCCGGGCGGTGCCCTTGCCCTCGGTGCCGAGCAGCTGCGCGCTGCGCCGCGACAGGTCGATGATCCGTCCGGCGACGAAGGGGCCGCGGTCGTTGACCCGCACGATCAGGCTGCGGCCGTTTTCCAGATTGGTGACGCGCGCCAGGCTCGGCATCGGCAGCGTGCGGTGCGCCGCCGTGACCTCGTTCATGTCGTAGGCTTCGCCGTTGGCGGTCGCCTTGCCGTGGAAGTCCGCCCCGTACCACGACGCGATGCCGGTTTCGTCGTAATTATAATCCTCGACCGGGTAATACCAGACGCCGTTCACCTGGTAGGGCTCGCCCACCTTGTAGACGCCGCCGGCTTGGCTCTCGCCCAGCTTCTTGGCGGTGTGAAGCAGGAACTGCGTCTCGGCGCAAGCGGGAAGCGCCAGCGCGAGGGCCAGGGGAATCAAGCGTCTGAAAGCCGAAAACCGCGTCATGACATTCCATTTCGTCGGAGGAAGTCCGAGAATCGGGGACAAACGCCTAAAAAATGGTTAGCGCGGAACGAAACCGGGCGCGCGCGGCCCTCAGGAGCCGTCGATTCCGTCGGCCAGCGTGCCGACGGCGATGGCGAAGAAGGTCGAGCGGTTCCATTTCAGGATGGTGCGGTAGTTGTCGTAGATCAGATAAGCCGGTCCCTTGTCCCCTTCCGCCAGCACGATCGAGGCCTTGAGCGGTCGATTGGGGAGGGCGCCGCCGTCGGCCCGCGTCACGCCCCGCGCCGACCACTCGGCAAGGGTCTTGGCGACGCCGGTGCCGATCATCGCGCGGTCGAACCCTTCGGGCAGGCGCGCGGCGCGGCCCCAGGTCTCGTCGCCCTTCCAGCCCGATTTCTTCAGGTAGTTGGCGGCGGACGCCATGACGTCGGCGCGATTGGTCCAAAGATCGATGCG
>CAYIQU010000412.1:0-2256 GCA_964365645.1 uncultured Hyphomicrobiales bacterium
ACAAGCTGCTGCTTGCTCTCGGCGGGTATCGACATCGGGTTGCTCCTTTTATCGCTTCATTCGTTGATGATGCGCACAGGCCGGATTTCGCCGCCCTGCACTTCCGCCAACGCCACCAATCGGTCCCCGGCCATGGCGCGCACCAGCACGCCTGGGCCTATGTTCGCGAGGGGGGATCGGCTGGCCACCGGCAAAGCCGCGATGGGCTGTCCGTGGCGCAGGCGCCCGGCCTCCACGTCCGTCAAGGCCAGTGCCGGGATGTCGTCCAGCACGGTCGCGACGGGCATAAGGGCCTCGGCGAGGCGCGCACTATGCACAAGAGAGGCCAGCTGATCCAGGGAAATTGCGGTCTTTTCCACGAGCGGCCCGACCGCCAGCCGCCGGAGTTGGGCGACGTGGCCGACGGTGCCCAGGGCCCGGGCCAGGTCGCGGGCGAGCGCGCGCATGTAGGTGCCCTTGCCCGAGCGGACCTCGAAGACCGCGTGGTCGGCGTCCGGCATGTCAACCAATTGGAATTGCTCGACTTTCACGCGCCTAGAGACCATTTCCGGCGGGGCCTCGCCGGAACGCGCGATCTCGTAGGCCCGCCGGCCGTCGACCTTGATGGCCGAATAGATCGGCGGCACCTGCTCGATCTCGCCCGTGAAGGCCGGCAGCGCTCGCTCGATGGCGGCCCGGTCGGGGCGATGGGGGCTGGTTTCGGTGACCGCGCCTTCGGAATCGTCGGTCGCGCGCGCCTCGCCCCAGCGCACCGTGAAGCGGTACAGCTTGGAGCCGTCCATGGCGTAGGACACCGTCTTGGTCGCCTCGCCCAGCGCGATGGGCAGAACCCCGGTCGCGAGCGGATCGAGGGTGCCGCCGTGGCCGACCCGGGCCGCGCCGGTCAGGCGGCGCACCACCGCCACCACGTGCGCCGACGTCATGCCCGACGACTTGTCGATCGACAGCCAGCCGGTGATCGGCGTGCCCTTGCGCCTACGCCCCATGACGGAAGCCCGGATTCATGACTCGTCGTCTTCTTTCGGCTCGGTCGTCTCGGGGGCCAGGTCGCGGGCGACTTCCGGCTTGGTCAGCAGCGAATGAATCCGGTGCGCCTCGTCGAAGGTGGTGTCGGCGCGGAAAACGATTTCGGGCGCGTAGCGGGTCCGCACCGTCTCGGCCACCCGGTGGCGCAGGAACGGCGCGGCGCGGTTCAGCGCGGCGACGATCTCGGCGATCTCGCCCGAACCCGGCTGAAGCCCGAACGGAACCACGAACGCGGTGGCGTGGCCCAAATCGGGGCTGACCCGGACCTCGGTCACCGTGACCGGATTGCCGTGAAGGCCGGGATCGCGGACCTCGCCCCGTTCCAGCGCGGCGGCCAGGGCGTGGCGAATCGCCTCGCCGACGCGAAGCTGGCGCGAACTGGGGGGGCGTTGTTCTCCCCTGCGGCTCATGGGACTTCTCTCGCGGCGAATACGGACGAAATTAAAGCGACCGCGCGATCCGCTCGATCTCGAAGCACTCGACGCGGTCGCCCTTCTGGATGTCGTTGTAATTGGCGAAGGTCATCCCGCACTCGAATCCTTCCTTGACCTCGCGCGCGTCGTCCTTGAAGCGCTTGAGCTGCGACAGCTCGCCTTCGTGAACGACCACGTTGTCGCGCAACAGGCGCACCTTCCCGCCGCGCCGGACGACGCCTTCGGTCACCATGCAGCCGGCGACCTTGCCGACCTTGGTGATGGTGAACACTTCGCGGATTTCGGCGTAGCCCAGGATGTTCTCTTTCAACTGCGGCGCCATCAGGCCCGACAGCGCCTTCTTCAGATCGTCGGTCAGATCGTAGATGATCGAGTAATAGCGGATGTCGATGCCGTCGCGCCGGGCCAGCTCGCGAGCCTGGGGATTGGCGCGGACGTTGAAGCCGATGATCAGCGCCTTGCTCGCGCGGGCCAGCGTCACGTCCGATTCGTTGACCGCGCCGATGCCGCTGTGCAGCACCATGACCTTGACCTCGGCGGTGGCGAGCTTCTCGATCGAACCGAGAATCGCCTCGACCGAGCCGTGCGCGTCGGCCTTGACCAGCACCGGCAGTTCCTTGGCCTCGCCGGCCTGGATGCGATCGAACATCTGCTGCAGCGTGCCGCGCGCCGACGCCGCGGCGCGGCTTTGGCGGTCCTTGCGCTGGCGGAACTCGGACACCTGGCGGGCGCGGTTTTCGTCCTCGACGACGACGAATTCGTCGCCGGCGGCCGGCGTGCCGTTGAGGCCGACGAT
>CAYIQU010000413.1:0-2254 GCA_964365645.1 uncultured Hyphomicrobiales bacterium
CCTTCGGTGCTCTTGTCCTTCCAAATGGGCAGGCCCCAGTCCTCGAAATTGTGTACCGAGTCGTCGACGTGGCGACCCACGTCATAGACCAGGTCGTCGCGGGTGATGCCCATCAAGTCGGCATGAACCATGCGGACGTAATCTTCCGGCTTCTGGTCGCCGATGTAGGTGTTGATGGCCGACAGGCCCTGCGCCACCGCGCCGGAACGATCCATCGCCGCCTTGTCCACCAGGATGATCTTCATGTCGGCCGGCGCCCAGCGCTTGGCTTCGTAAGCCGCGCCGCAGCAGGCCATGCCGCCGCCGATCATCAGGATGTCGGTCGAGATCTCGACGATCTCGGGATTGTTGAATGTGTGCTCGCTCATTGAAATAACTCCCCTTGGGCGGTCCGCGGCCGCCACGTGGACGGCCGCGTATGCCTGTTTACGATGTTCGGATCAGATGGTCGGCAGCGTCTTGCCGCCCTCGGTGAAGAACCGCTGGTCCTTCAGATCGCCCGCTTGCGGCTTGTTGCCGTAGGGGTCGATGCTGCCGACCGGAGTCGTGCGCACCGGGAACTTGAATCGCTTCACTTCGCCGTCGCGGAACTTGATGGTCCACATGATGGCGGTGTCGGTGCGCAGCGGAATGGCGGCGCCGCCCATCGGCACGAAATCGGCGTAGGGGCGCGCTTCGATCGCCTGCTGCGGGCAGGCCTTCACGCAGCACTGGCATTCCCAGCACTGTTCCGGCTCCTGGTTGAAGGCCTTCATCCGCGTGGTGTCGAGCTTCATCAGGTTGTTGGGGCAGATGTACATGCACGCGGTGACTTCGCCGCCCTTGCAGCCATCGCACTTGTCGGTCCAAACGAATGTCGGCATCGGGTTCTCTCCCTTAGTGATGCGGTTTTTCAGCCGGCCATCGCCGGCGAATTCGATTCGGCTCGCACCGATTGGGATGCGAGGTCCCGGTGTTTTAGTTGAGCCACAAGCTATATGCAACGAGGCTCATACACTGTTTGAAATTTTTTTTGTAACTTTATTACCTACCGCTATGCAAAGTTTTGCTGCATTGCAGAATAATTTTATATCCCGATAAAATACAGAAATAACGGGGATATTAGAGACTCAATCGTCCCCGTTCCGTGCGCCTGCGGCAAGAAGAATGTCCAGCATTTCCCGGCGATTCTTACGCTTGGCGAGGGTCAGCGGCGTGGTCCCGTCGCCGTCCTTGTCGTTGGGGTCGGCGCCCGCCTGAAGGAGTAGTTTTAGCGGCTCTATTTTTCCGCCGCCGACCGCCCAGAGGATCGCCGGGCTGCCCCGCTTGTCGCGAGCGTTCGCACGTGCACCCTTGGCGAGGAAGGCGTGGACCAGCGCCGGGTGCCCTTTTTTGATCGCTTCGATCAAATCGTGGTCGAGTCCGTGCCGACCTGAATCCCATCCGCCGAAGCCCGCGTAGCGCAGCTCGCCCACGGAAACGTCCTGCAGCATCGGGTAATAGGCTTGCGCCAGCGTGTCGACGACGCACGCGCCCTCGCCGTAGGCGAGCGCGGCGTGACGCGCCGAATCGGGATGATCGAATCCGGCGATCGCGTTTCCGTCCGGCGAGCGGACGTAATAGCGTCTGGGAACCGGCGAACTTTGCGACATGAACCGGCGGTCCCTTCGCGTCAAGACACGCGAAAGAACCGCCTTTCGCGTCCTACTTCTTCAGGGTTTGATAGTATTCCTGAAGAATCTTCACAACCTCGGGGCGGCTGAATTCCGGGGGAATCGGCTCGCCCTTCGAGAGCATCTCGCGCTGCTTGGTGCCCGAGATATTGACCTGATATTCCTTGCCGTGCGGACAGGTCTTGGCGGTCGCCATGCCGTAGCACTTCTTGCAATAGAAGGTGATGTCGATCTTGAGCGGCTTGGTTTCAAGGGCGCCGTCCCACAGCGTGTCGAAGATGTGCTGGGCGTCGAAGGGTCCGTAGTAGTCGCCGACCCCGGCGTGGTCGCGCCCGACGATCAGGTGCGAGCAGCCGAAGTTCTGGCGGATCAAGGCGTGGATCAGCGCCTCGCGCGGGCCGGCGTAGCGCATCTCGATCGGATAGCCCGCCTGGATCACGGTGCCCGGCACGAAGTAATGCTCGATCATGGCGTCGATCGCCTTGGTCCGGGTCTCGGCCGGAATGTCGCCTTCCTTGAGCTTGCCCAATACCTGATGGATGAACACGCCGTCCGTCACCTCGACCGCAATCTTGGCGAGATGCTCGTGGCTGCGGTGCATC
>CAYIQU010000414.1:0-2247 GCA_964365645.1 uncultured Hyphomicrobiales bacterium
CAAAAATTTGGTGATGTCAGAATTCCGCCTAAAGGGATTCTTGAGCAGCTTAAAAGAGGAGTTGCGAGCGGAAAATTATTGCTTGAGGTTAAATTAACCTGATTATTCTAGCGCATCCGCGAAGCGGACCGGGCTCTTGTAAACCAAGCCCCGTTTCGGGTTTTGGCCATCCGGCGTCGATCCCTCGCGCGGAGCTATGTTGTTGAAAACCTTAAAGGCAGCTTGTCGGCGGCGAAGAGTAGATAAAGTCGGTTGCGTGCCCCCGCAACCACATACAAAACCCCCGGCCCATGGCCGGGGGTTTTTTGTTTTTGGGCCAATCAAGGGACCGAAGGCCTCTGGAAGCACACTGGAAGCAGGCGGGGAGGGAGTGCCCATTACGGCCGCCGCTCTACAGGGGCATCGAGCGGGCGACCTTCCTGATCGACGAGAAGGGCGTCGTGCGCGCCGTCTGGCGCAAGGTCAAGGTCGCCGGCCATGCCCAAGCGGTGCTGGAGACGGCCCGCGCGCGATGCTCTTAATAAGGGAATGGTTCGCGTAACGTTCGTCTGAAAATACACAGAAGCCTCTTGGAATCCACACCCGCGCCCTTGTCCGCCGTGACGGGGGTCCGATTCGCCGCGAGCCCAGGGGCTGGCCTTCTCCCCGGCGGGGCATGGGGTCGGCGGTGGATGGGAAAAGGCGGCTTCGCGTCCGTGTATTGTCCACAGGGCGGGGATGGCGCGCCGTCGCCGCCGTTCCGATTAACCATGCTTCCGCCCCCGCCCGAACTTCTATATATAGATACGGGTTCCGATTCGGGGGGTTCCCCTACGAGGGATGGATCGCCGGAGTGCTTAAGGTGCTACCCGTGAAACAGAGTTTCATCCATTCGGCGCTGGCGGGCGTTTGCGCCGCCGCGCTCGTGCTCGGGTTCGCGGGCCCAACCGGGGCGGAAACCCTGGACGAGGTTCTGCCGCCCCTGCTGACCATCAGCAAGAAGATGAAGGCGGCCGAGGCCGACGTGGGCGGCGCGCGCGAAAAGGCGCGTGAAGCGCTCGGCGACTGGTACCCGAAACTCGATCTCACCTCCAGCTACGGGCACGAACGCCAGTTCAAGGGCAACGACACCAAGGACACCCACGTCCCGCCGCGCGCCTTCGACGTGAAGGTGACGCAGCTTTTGTGGGACTTCGGCTCGACCAACAAGACCATCGACAACGCCCGTCTCACCTTCGATCAGGCGACCGCCGGCCGCGCGGCCGCCGAACAGACGGTGATCCTGGAAGGGATCGTCGCCTATCTCGACCTGATGCGCCGCGAAAAGCTCTTGGGCTTCGCGCGGGGCTCGGAAGACAACGTCAAGCGCCAGACGGAACTGGAAGACGCCCGGGTCCAGCGCGGCTCGGGGTTCTCGACCGACGTCTTGCAGGCCAAGCGCCAGCTCGCCGGCGCGCAGGCCGCCCGGGTACGGGCCGAGGGCGCGGTGCAGACCGCGCGCAACCGCTACCTCAACGTCTTCGACAAATTGCCCGAGCGCCCCCAGACCATGGCGCCGCCGCCGCTGCCGCTCGATCGCCTGCCGAAAGCGCTCAACGACGTGGTCGACATCGCCGGGCGCGAGAACCCGCAGTTGAAGGCGGCGAAGATGAGCGCCGAGATCGCGCGCAACAACGTTTCCAAGACCGTGTCGGACAAGTTCGCGCCGACCATCAACCTGGTGGGCGAGAGCAACCACAAGAACGACTACGACGGCACCATCGGCCAGAAGAACAACCAGCTGATCAAGGTCGAGGCCAAATATTCCTTGAACCTCGGCCTCACCGCCATCAACACGCTCAAGGCGAGCGAGTACGCCCTGGTCTCGACCGAGAACAAGTACGGCGAGGCCCTCGACAACGTCCAGGAACAGTCGCGCAACGCCTGGCAGGAATTCGAGACCGCCAAGCAGAACGCCGAGCACCTGAAGAACGAAGCCAACATCGCGGCCGAGTTCCTGGAACTGGCCCGCAAGGAACGCGCGCTCGGGCGGCGCTCCTTGATCGACGTGCTGGCCGGCGAAACGGCGCTCATCAACGCGTCGTCCGACGCGGCCTCGGCCGAGACCGACGTCGCCATTTCGGTCTTCAAGCTGCTCTCCAGCATGGGCCGGCTCAACCTGGACACGGTCAAGCCGTAGGACCGGTTGTCGCGAACAGCCGACTCACCTCCCCCTCACCCCGACCCTCTCCCGCAAGGGGAGAGGGGGATTTTAGAAAGCCCTCTCCC
>CAYIQU010000415.1:0-2244 GCA_964365645.1 uncultured Hyphomicrobiales bacterium
CCCCCGGCGCGCCCAAAACGGGGGGGGGGCGCCCGCCCGCGCGCGGGGCGGCGCGGGGGGGGGGGGGGGGGGGCCGGCGCCGCGGCCGCGCAACGCGGTTTCGGCCTCGCTCGACGGGGCGGCTTCCTGGGGGCGGGACTCGCCCGGCGCCGGCGGGCGCAATTCGTAGCTGGGCGGAAGGCTCAAGGGCGCGCGGGAATAGACCGCGAATTCGTCGGGCGGGCGCTTGTCGAGGCCGAGAATTTTTTTCGTGTCCTCGCAGGCCCCCAGCGCGAGCGCGAGGACGGCGGAACCTAGGATAGCGGCGATGCGGGTACGGTTCATGGTGCGCGGGTCCGGGGTCAATCGCCAAGGTCAAGCATTTGTCCCGTCGCCTTTATTCTTAGGCGAACGGGAGCCGTCGAACAAGGCATCCAGCAGCAAAAAGGCGGCGCCGGCGGAAATAGCGGCGTCGGCGACGTTGAAAGCGGGCCAATGGCGGCCGAAGGCGTGGAAATCGAGGAAATCGGCGACCGCCCCGAATCGCGCCCGGTCGATGACGTTGCCGATGGCCCCGCCGATCACAAGGCCGAGAGCGGCGGCGACGAGGGTGCGTTCCGTCTTTCTCAGCCATAGGCCGAGAAAGACGACGATGGCCAGCGCCAGCACGATGAAAATCCAGGCGACCGCCGTTTCCGAATTGAACATCCCGAAGCTGACGCCCCGGTTCCAGCCCATCACCAGGTTGAAGAACGGCGCGATCGGGATGACCCGGGGCGGCTGCATCACCCGCTCGACGATCCACCACTTGGAAAGCTGGTCGAGCGCGATGATCGCGGCGGTGAGGCCCAACCCGAGACGAAGGCGGTGGTGATCGATCATCGGTGCTCAGGCCTTCGCCGGAATTCGCGCCGCGACCGCGTCGGTGCAACGGGGGCAGATGCCGGGATAGCGCGCGTCGCGGCCGACGTCGGGCAGCACCTTCCAGCAGCGTTCGCACTTCTCGCCTTCGGCGAGAGCGGATACGACGCCGACGCCCGGAACGTCGGGCAGCATGAACGCACCTGCCGGCGGCGCGCCCTCGACCAGGCGCGCGGCCGAGGTGATGGCGATCTCGGCGAGGTCGACGCCGGCGAAAGCGTCGAGGTATTCGCGTCCGGCGTAAACGGCGGGCGCGGCCTGCAATCCCGAACCGATGCGCTTTTCGGCGCGTTCCAATTCCAGCGCGCCGGTGACGACCCGGCGCAGGGCGCGGATTTTGTCCCATTTGGCGGCGAGCGCGTCATCGCGCCAGGCGGCGGGAATTTCGGGGAACGCGCGCAGATGGACGCTGACGCCGTCGGGGTGGCGGGTCAGCCACGCTTCCTCGGCGGTGAAGCAGGCGAACGGCGCCAACCAAGCGGTCAGCGTCTCGAACAGGATGTCCATGGTCGAGCGTGCGGCCCGGCGCACCGGCGACGAGGCGGGATCGCAGTACAGCGCATCCTTGCGGACGTCGAAATAGAACGCCGACAGGTCGACCGCGCAGAAGGTATGCAGTTCGGCGAAGAACGGATGAAAGGTGAAGTCGTCGCAGGCGGTCCGCAGGCTCCGGTCCAGCTCCGAAAGGCGATGCAGGACCCAGCGTTCCAATTCCGGCATGGCCTCGGGGTTCACGCGCTCGCCGGGCGAGAAATCCTTCAGGCTGCCGAGCAGATAACGCAGGGTGTTGCGCAGCCGGCGATAGACGTCGGCGTGCTGCTTGAGAATCTCCGGGCCGATGCGCAGATCGTCCTCGTAGTCGGACCCCACCACCCACAGGCGCAGGATATCGGCGCCGTCGCGGTTGACCGCGTCCTGGGGCGAAACGATGTTGCCCAAGGACTTCGACATCTTCTGGCCGTCCTCGGCCAGCACGAAGCCATGGGTCAGGACGGCGTCGTAGGGCGCGCGGCCGCGCGTGCCGCACGATTCCAGCAACGACGAATGGAACCAGCCGCGATGCTGGTCGGTGCCCTCGAGATAGAGCGAGGCCGGCCACTTCAAATCCCACGGCCCGTTTTCCAAAACGAAGCTGTGGGTCGAGCCGGAATCGAACCAGACGTCGAGAATATCGGTGACGCGCTCGTAATCGGCGGCGTCGTGCTCAGGGCCTAAGAACCGTTCGGCCGGCGAGGCGAACCAGGCATCCGCGCCTTCCGCCTCAACGGCGGCGACGATGCGGGCGTTCACGCGCTCGTCCTTTAAAATCTCGGCCTTGCCGTCGCTCGACCGGCGTACGAACAC
>CAYIQU010000416.1:0-2240 GCA_964365645.1 uncultured Hyphomicrobiales bacterium
CGGGAAGAACCCGCGTCCCCCGCCTCCGAAGGCGAGGACGGCGCCCTGACCGAGGAATCCTGGGAACGGCGCCGCGCCGCCCTGGCGGCCCGCTTGAGCAACGGCGAAGCCGCCGAGTAGGGCCAAAGCCCGGCGAATCCCCCACATCTTGATGGCACGAAGTTTGCTAAACCCCTGTTTCGCTTCGATTTTTCCGGAGTCCGGCTTGACAATCCCGCCCCCAGACCTTAAAGAGCAGCGGCTTTTCCGAACCGAACACCGGGCCACTCGTCTTTTTTCTTTTTCTCCCCGGAGCCCATGGGGGTTGGCCGCAGTTGAAAAACGACCCCGGGCGATACCATCTCTTACCCTCTTATCTCGAACGGACGGCATGACCGGACCTCGAACGCACGCGTTTTTCTCTTCGCGGCCGATGTCGGTGCGCTTCGCGCCTGTTTCCGTTCGCCACCCCGCCGGAGCCATTGATCGATGAGCGCACCCAAATCCAACGTCGGCAAAACCAGCAACGGCAAGGCCGGCGCGGCCAAGGCCAAGATCGCGGCGAAGCCCGTGGCCAAGGCCGCCGCGAAACCGCCGGTAAAGCCCGCCGTGAAAATTCCGCCCGCGAAGACCGCGCCCGCGAAGACCGTGAAGGCGAAGCCGCGGGCGTTGGCCGACATCAAGACCCCGCCCGGCAAGCGCCCGACAGCGGCCGATCTTGCCGCCCACGCCAAGAATCAATCCAAGATTCTGGCCAAGATTCCGGCCAAGGCTCCGACCGCGAGCGCGGCGAAGCCCCCGGCCAAGCCCCCGGTCCCCGGCGTCAAGGCCGCGCCCAAGCCCGCCGCCGGCCCGACGCGGGCGCCGGGCGAAGCGGCCGAGGAATCCGGCGACGGCCCGCTGCTCGATACGCTCGGCGTCGCGGTCAAGAAGATGGTCGCGCGGGGCAAGGAACGCGGCTACGTGACCTACGACGAAATCAACGGGGCGCTGCCGCCCGACCAAGTGTCCTCGGAACAGATCGAGGACACCATGTCGATGCTCTCGGAAATGGGCATCAACATCGTCGAGAGCGAGGAAAGCGAGGAAGCCGCCGAGACGACCGAGAAATCCGAGGACTCGGAAACCGAGACCACGGCCAGCGGCAACGTCGACGAGGCCGAACTGGGCCGCACCGACGACCCGGTGCGCATGTATTTGCGCGAGATGGGTTCGGTCGAATTGCTCTCGCGCGAGGGCGAAATCGCCATCGCCAAGCGCATCGAGGCCGGCCGCGAGATGATGATCGGCGGGATCTGCGAAAGCCCGATGACCATCAAGGCGATCATCGCGTGGCATGACGCCCTGCTTGAGGGCAAAATCCTGCTGCGCGACATCATCGACCTCGAAGCGACCCAGGGCGGCGGCCCCGGCGCGGCTGTCGCCGGCGGCGGCGAGGGCGAACCCGAGATCGAGCCGGTCGTCGAGGCCGAGGCCGCGCCCGCTCCGGCCGCCGATCCGCTCAAGATCAAGCCGGCCAAGCCCGCCCCCGCTCCGGCGGCGGGCCTTCCGACGACCGCCGCGTCCCGGCCCGGCGACGGAACGCCCGGCGAAGGCGGCGGCGAGAGCGACGACGAGGATTCGGAGGAAAACAATCTTTCCCTGGCGGCGCTGGAAGCGAAGCTGACGCCCAACGTCGTGCTCAACTTCGAGAAGATCACCGCCACCTACAAGCGCCTGCATCGGATGCAGACGCAGCGCCTCAAGGTCCTGAACGCCGGCGGCAAGATCAAGCCGGCCTCGGAACGGCGCTACGAGAAGCTCAAGCACGAAATGGTCGTGCTGATGGAGCAGGTGCACCTCAACAACGCCCGCATCGAGCAATTGATGCAGGACCTCTACGAGATCAACCGCCGGCTCATGGGCCTGGAAGGCAAGCTTCTCCGCGTCGCGCTGGAATGCAAGATTCCGCGCGAGGAGTTCCTGCGCAGCTACATGGGCTTCGAGCTCGATCCCGGCTGGCTGGAGCGGATGGAAGCCCTGGAAAAAGGCTGGAAGAAATTCGCCACCCGCCATCACGACGAGGTCGAGGCGATCCGCCGGACGATCGGCGAGATGTCGCAGGCCATCAAGCTGCCGATCGGCGAATTCCGCCGCATCGTCACCACCGTGCAGAAGGGCGAGCGCGAGGCCAACCGGGCGAAGAAGGAAATGATCGAAGCCAACTTGCGCCTGGTCATCTCGATCGCCAAGAAATACACCAACCGCGGCCTGCAGTTCCT
>CAYIQU010000417.1:0-2236 GCA_964365645.1 uncultured Hyphomicrobiales bacterium
CGGAAGTATTCGCGGGTCGAGGGGAACAGGGCCGACTGCATCCGCTCGGTCTGCAGGCGCAGCATCATGATGATGTCGCAATCCTTGAGGCCGACGGTCATGTCGTGGAACACCTCGACGCCCATGTTCTCGATCTTGGACGGGATCAAGGTGCGGGGCGCGATCAGCCGCACCCGCGCGCCCATGGTGGTCAACAGGTGGATGTTCGACCGGGCCACGCGCGAATGGGATATGTCGCCGCAGATGGCGACGATGAGGCCGGACAAGCGCCCCTTGCGGCGGCGGATGGTCAGCGCGTCGAGAAGCGCCTGGGTCGGGTGTTCGTGCGAACCGTCGCCGCCGTTGACGACCGCGCAGTTGACCTTGTCGGACAGCAGCTTGGCCGCGCCCGAGTCGGGATGGCGGACGACCAGCACGTCGGGGTGCATGGCGTTCAACGTCATCGCCGTGTCGATGAGGGTTTCGCCCTTCTTGATCGAGCTGGTCGAGACCGACATGTTGATGATATCGGCGCCGAGCCGTTTTCCAGCCAACTCGAAGGACGTGCGCGTGCGCGTCGAGCTTTCGAAGAACAGGTTGACGATGGTGCGCCCGCTCAGGGTATCGCGCTTCTTGTCGGCGCCGCGATTTTGGTCGACGTAGGTCTCGGACCGGTCGAGCAGGGCGGTGATTTCGGCGGGGACGAGGCCTTCGATTCCCAATAAATGCCGGTGCGTGAATCCCGCGAAGGGGGCCGGTTGGGAAGCGAGGGCTGGATCGCTCATCGGGGCGGGACTATAGGCTCCCCGGCCGCGCCCGACAAGCGGTGGCAAAGCGCCGGAATTGGCCTGTAAAATCCCGGGTCCGGCCGAAGTCGGACGTCGCGGCGGCGCGCGAATCGTCTCTCCGCTTGCCGTGCTCGCGCCGGCGCGGGCGAAGGGGTAGAGTTTTCCTCGGTCGACGCCGTGAGAAGAGGGGCTTTCGTGGACGAAACCTGGCGACTGATGCAAGACCGCCTCGCCTGGGTGGCGTCGCGCCAGATCGCCTTCGTCGCCGGCGCGACCCGTTGGGGAACGGCGATGGTCGAGCGCGCGCTCGACGCGCACCCCGAAGTCGCCTGCAAGGGGGAAGGACGAATCGTCGACGCGCTTTTGCCGCTGATCGGCCAGGCGGTCGGGCATTACCAGCGCCGGGTCGCCGAGGCGGCCCGGGACAATCGGGCCGCCGGGCTGCCCGCGGACGCGCCGACGCTGGACGGCAACGACGCCACGCACCTGGCCCGCGTCGCGCTCGGCCTCGTTCTCGCCCGCTACGCGGACAATCGAAGCGTCAAATGCATCGTCGAGCGCACGCCCGATCAGGTCATGGCCTTCGCCGAGCTCGATCGGCTGGTGCCCGGCGCGCGGTTCATTCACGTGGTGCGTGACGGCCGCGACGAAGCCGTCGCCGCCTGGGACCGCAACCTCGGAACCAAGGGCGAGTCGTTTTCCGCGCGCTATCCCGCCTTCGCGCCGTTCGCCGAGGTCTTCGCCCGCAACTGGGCGGGAGCCATCAGCCAGGCGCGGGTTTTCGGCCGGGCGCACGCCGACCGGTTCCTCGAAATCAAATGCGAGCATCTGGTCGATCGGCCGACGCCGACGATTTCCAAGCTTTGCCGTTTTCTCGGCGTCGATTGGCGGGACAGCCGCTTGGGTCCCTGCGTCGAGGCGGCGGCCCCTCTTGCCGCCGAAGGCGCCGCCGGGCTGTGGCGCGAGCGCTTCGACGACCAGGCGCTCACCGCCTTTCGCCGCCAGGCGGGCGAAGTTCTCAAGCTGTTCGAGTACGGGGATTGACGAGGTTAGCGCCGCGAGCGGGCGGTCCGTATATTCACGTGTTTAGCCGTGATGAAATACAACCAATATTTTGATCTTTTCTTTAATTACCCTACAATACGCGGATAAAAGATGGCCAGTACGGTATCCACGGGAAGGGGCGTGTATCGTGACATTCAATACCGGCCATCGGCGGACCTCTGATGCCGTATGCGACATCGCGCTGGACGAAGCCGCCCGGCAAGGCCGTTTCCAGCGTGGTGATTTGATTCTCTTGGTTGTCTTCGGCAGCGGCCTGACGTGGGCCTCATGCGTGATTCAGTGGTGACGCGGTATGGGTTCGTTGACACCGCGGGGTGCCGGTGTTAGAGTGCGCCGTCATCGCGATAATTTATGGGAACAGCCAAACGAGATTTATCAGGTGTATTTGACGCGGAGATCCGCTC
>CAYIQU010000418.1:0-2218 GCA_964365645.1 uncultured Hyphomicrobiales bacterium
AATAACGTCCAGCTTGCTCCCCGACGGCGCCAGCATCTGCAACGTCTGGCCCTTCTTGCCCTTGAAACGGCTGGCGGCCATCGCGCGGCCGAGCGCGCCCCGGGTCGCCTTGTCCAGCGCTTTGGCGCTGGGGCCGAGCTTGCGGTCGGCATAAACGCCGACGGCATAGGCGCCGCGGTGGGGCATGGCGGGATTGGCGAAAGTGATTTTCATCGGGGGGTCCTCGCGCGAGGCGCTGTTGAATGTCGGAGGCGGAAAATATGGGGTGCGGCGCGGGCGAAGAAAAGAGCCTTCACGCCCGGGTTTCCGAATCGAGGGTCAGCCGCCGGTCGCCGCTCCTGAACCACAGGACGCCCCCCGGCAGCGCGATGACGATCCCGACCAGCCCCAGCAGAATCGACAGCACCAGGGCGCCGTCGGCGGGAACGCCGATCAGGCCGAAGGCATAGATCATCGCCCCTTCCCGCACGCCCCAGCCGCCGACCGAGATCGGCAGCGTGGTCGCCAAGATCACCGGCGGCACCAGCGCCAGGCAATCGAGCCACGTGATTCCCAGGTCGAGCGACAGGGATAGCAGATAGACGGCGAACGTCAGGTTGACGTGCGTCAGCACGCCCCACACCAACAGCCGCGCCAGCGGCCCGGGGACGAAAAAGACGCGGCGCGTATCGGCCGCGACGGCGCGAAACCCCCGGATCGCCTTGAATCGATCGAGACTTACCGGCAGCCGATGCAGCATGGCGAGAAAAACGAGTCCGCCGATGCCGACGACGAACGCGGTCGCCGAGGCCGCCAGCAAAATCCCCGCCATGTCGGGCGCGACGCGGCCCGCCAGCGCCGGCTGCGTCGCCGCCACCACCAGCAGCAGCGCCAGCACCGTTCCCGCGCGCTCCAGAAAGACACCGTTGAAGGCGGCGGCGAGATTCATCCCGCCGCGATAGGCCTTGTAGATGCGAACCGCGTCGCCGCCGATGGAGGACGGCAGCGCCTGGTTGAAGAAAGCGCCGATGACGAACAGCCGGATCGCTTCCGCGAGCGGGAACCGGACGCCGATGGCGTCCGTCACCACTTTCCAGCGCACGCCGCCGATCAAGAGCTGCACCGCGAAAAAAAGAATGCCGGCGATCAGCATCGGCACCGATACCTGGAGCAGCCGATCCTTGGCCGCGCCGAGATCGACCTTGGAGGCGATCAGCCAGATCAGTCCGGCCGAGACCAGAATCTTGGCGGCGAAGGCGAATATCTGCTTGCGGGTCATGGAAAGAAAAAGAACCAGGAACAGCGGCGGGGACCACTTTCTAACACCTCGCCTCCCTCTTGTCAGCCGAAAGCCCGCCTTTTTCGGGGTCCTTTTTGGCCCTTATCCGCCGCGCCCGAGGCGCAACGACTTTTTGATTTATCCGCCGCGCCCGAGGCGCAGCGGTAGGCGCTTGCGGCCCCAGTCGCCGGGCGGGCCGTCGAACACGCCGGGCAGCGGCGTGCCGCAGGATTTGCAGTCGCCCTTGTGGTTGCCCTCGAAGCTCAGATTGCACGCCGTGAGGTTGTACCAATCGCGGCCGATCAGCAGCGCCCCGCATTTGGAACAATAGGTGCTGCCGCCCTTGGGGTCGTGAACGTTGCCGGTGTAGACGTAGCGCAGGCCGTTTTTCAAGGCGACGGCGCGAGCGCGGGTCAAGGTCTCCGTCGGCGTCGCCGGCGTATCCGTCATTTTCCAATCGGGATGGAAGGCGGAAAAATGCAACGGCACGTCGGGGCCGAGGTTTTCGACAACCCATCGGCTGAGCGCGTCGATTTCGGCATCGGAATCGTTCTCGCCGGGAATCAACAGGGTCGTGATCTCCAGCCAGGTATGGGTTTCGTTCTTGATGTATTTGAGCGTGTCGAGAACGGCGTCGAGGTGCCCGGTGCAGAGATCGCGGTAGAACCGCTCGCTGAACGCCTTCAAATCCACGTTGGCGGCGTCCATGTGGGAAAAGAATTCGGCGCGGGCCTCGGGCGCGATGTAGCCCGCCGTCACCGCCACCGTCCGGATCCCGCGCTTGTGGCAGGCCTTGGCGACATCGACGGCGTATTCGAGGAAAATGACCGGGTCGTTGTAGGTGAAGGCGACGCTGCGGCAGCCCGTTCGCTCGGCCGCCGCCGCGATGGTTTCCGGGGCGGCCTTTTCCGCCAGCATGTCGAATTCGCGCGCCTTGCTGATGGACCAGTTCTGGCAGAA
>CAYIQU010000419.1:0-2213 GCA_964365645.1 uncultured Hyphomicrobiales bacterium
CGGACCAATCCCGAATACGAGGCGCTGGCCCACGATCTGGTCGAGCGCGCCGAGGAAGACACCTGGAACTATCTCGATACCGTGATCGCCGCGGCCAAGGCGAGCGGCGTCGAATGCGAGCCGATGCTGCGCCGGGGCGAGGACCCCTCGGGCGAGATCGTCGAGGCCGAAGGCGAGGTCCACCCCGATCTGGTGGTCATGGGCCGGCGCGGCAAGCGCGGCCTGGCGCGCATGACGGTCGGCGACGCCACCGTCAAGGCCATCGGCAACGGCCGGTGCAGCGTTCTGGTGGTGCCGCAAGCCGCCGACATGTGGAAAACCCGGGTTTTAATCGGGACCGACGGCTCGCGCTATGGCGACGCCGCCGCGGTCGCGGCCGGGGCGATCGCCCGGTTGTGCGCCTTGCCGGTGACGGTGGTCGGCGCGATGGTGCCGAGCCACAGCGAAGCCCGCCAGGAAGACGGCCGCCGCGCGGTCGAACGCACGGTCGCCCTGTTGCGCAAGGACGGACTCGATGTCGAAGGCGTCGTCGAGCCGGGCGAAGCCGATCAGGTGATCGTGACCGCCGCCCAAAATCGAAGCGCGGACCTGATCGTTCTCGGCAGCTACGGCCGCACCGGCTTCGGCCGGGCGCTGGTCGGCAGCGTTTGCGAACGGGTCATCGGCCAGGCGACCTGCGCGATCTTGGCGGTGCGTTGATGCGGGGCGCGCGCGCGCGTCGCCCGTCGTCAGCCGATCCGGGCGAAAATCGGGAACGCGTCCAGAAGCCACTGGGCGAGGTGGGCCATCTGGCCGAAGAAAATCGTCGCTCCGGTGGCGACCAGCAACGCGCCGATGACGATTTCGATGGTCCGCATGTGGCGGCGGACGCGTCCCGCCCAGCGCAGGAACGGACCGACCGCCATGGCCGCGGCGATGAACGGCAAGCCGATCCCGGCGGCGTAGGCCGCAAGCAGGGATATCCCATGTCCCGGCGAGGGGCCGCCCGCGGCCAGGGTCAAGATCGTGGCCAATACCGGCCCGACGCAGGGCGTCCAACCGAAGGCAAAGGCCAATCCGACCAAATAAGCGCCGACGGGACCCGTCGGCCGCCCCTCGACGTGGAAACGTTTCTCGAAGTTCAGAAACCCGACGCGAAACACGCCCATGAAATGAAGGCCGAACAGGACGATGACCAGGCCGGCGACCTTGGCGAGCGAATCCTTGTAATCGGCGAGAAACTGGCCGAGCACGCTGGCGGTGGCGCCCAGCGCCACGAACACGGTGGCGAAGCCAAGGACGAAGGCGACGGCGGCGAGGACCACCCGGCGGGTCACCTGCGGGGTCGTCGCGTCGGCGGCCAAGCGGTCGAGGGACGTCCCGCCGAGGAAGCAGAGGGACGCCGGCACGATCGGCAGCACGCAGGGCGAAACGAAGCTTAAGAATCCCGCGGCGAACGCGCCCAGAATGGAAACGCCGAATTCATCCATGAAGCCCCCCTTTGCGTTCACCGTACTTGCCGCGTCCCCTCTCTTGCAACGCAGAACCGGGCCTGAGCCATTCGAATCCGCGTGAGGAGTGGAATTGCGGGGTTGCGGGTCGGTGGCCAACGGGCCTACCGTAGGCGCGGTCTAAAGGCCGCGCTGGCCGTAGGCGCGGTCTAAAGGCCGCGCTGGCCGTAGGCGCGATCTAAAGGCCGCGCTGGCCGTAGGCGCGGTCTTTTCGGGAGACATCGATGCCGGCGACACTGGATACCCGGGGCATGACCTGCCCGTTGCCGATCCTCAAAGCCAAGCGGGCGTTGAAGACGATTCCGCCCGGCGAGGTTTTGACGATACTGGCCACCGATCCGGGCGCGCAACGCGATTTCGCCATGCTTTGCAACGCCTCGGGCAACGCGCTCCTCGAAAGCCGAAGGGACGGCGATGTCTTCACCTTCGTCATTCGCAAAGCCCATTAGCCGTTTTCTGGCCGTCCTGTTGACGGCGTTGGTGTGCCTGGCTTCGTCGGGCGGCGCCTCGAGGGCGGCGAACGAAAAATCGCCCGGCGATATCCTCCTCTATACCGATCCGGATCGGGGCTATTCGCTGCCCATTCCGCCCGGCGCCGATGTTCCCCCGCGCACGGCGCCGGGGCCGGTGCGGATCAATTCGCGCAAGGGTTACGTCGTGACCGTGCAGGCGGCGGACGCTTCGTCGTCGGCCTCGCTGGCCGACCTCCTCGCGCGATTCGAG
>CAYIQU010000420.1:0-2210 GCA_964365645.1 uncultured Hyphomicrobiales bacterium
ATCGCGGTCAGGCTCCCACCCCTCCCGGCATGCGCAGCCGCTTTCCTTCCTCGTCCGCCACGTCGGGATCGAGGAAGGCGTTGCAGGCGTCAAGTTCGTGTCGGGTTTCCTCCACCGTGCGCCAGTCGATGGCGGCGGTCCATTTCTGCGCGTAGTCGAGCACGCGGATCAGCGGCTCCGCCCGGCCGTTCTGCGACAGCGCCTTGAGGGCCGAGAGATAGTGCGACCGATAGACCGTCGGGATCACGATACGCTCCTCGCCGGCGGCAGCAAGTTCGGTGTTCATCATGATGCGCGCGGTCCGCCCATTGCCGTCGGCGAAGGGATGGACCTCGACGACCAGGAACATCGTGAAGACGGCGCGCTGGAATGGGGTTTCCAGGCTGCGGCAAAGGCCGAAGCTCTGGTCAAGTGTTCCGGTCACCAAGTCGGGCGCCACGAAGACCGTAGAGCCTGCGCGATTCTCCACCAGCTTGAACTCGCCGGGGCGCTTGTCGGAGCGGCACTCCATGATCGCGGCGTGCCGCGCCTTGAGCAGGCGGATGAGCGCCGCGCCGTCCTTGGGCGTGCGGCGCATTTCCTCGACATCGGAGACAATGCGCCAGGTGCCGAGTACGTCGTGTGCATCCTCGGGCCGCTCGTTGGGGATGACGCCACGAAACACGATATCGGCAGCCTCCTCGACGGCGAATTCAGTGCCCTCGATGAAGTTCGAGAAATACGCCTCGAAGAACGCAAGCGTCGCGGTCGCCTCCGCACCGCGCGCGGGCGCAAGGCGGGCGATCGGCGGGTGGCTGCGAAGTGCGGTGTGCAACGCCTGGAACAGCGCCAGCCGGTCGGGATCGTAGGGACGCCCCTTGCGCCGGGCGAGCGCCGTGGGTGCGCTCAATTCGGCCTCGCGCGTGCCGAGCAGCGTGCCGATCAATGCGTCGAGTTCCGCCGCTTCGTCCTTCAGGTCGAGGGCGGACGTCAGAGCCAGCACCTCGTCCCGCAGGCGGTTGGCGGTATCCTCGCCGCCGTGCCGGATCATGGTGTCGAGCCGTTCCTCGATCGCCCGGCGCGGCAGGGTGCGTGGCACCAACCCGCTACGCGCGCGAGAGGCCCGCATGTTCTCGAGGTAGGCGCGAGCGGTGGAACTCAGGAACAGGCCGGCGATGAAAGGCCGGTCGGACGACAGCGGTCCTTTCCCACGCCGGGGCCGGAGCACAAGACCCGGCAACTTGATATCCTTGTCGCGCTCGGCGATGAGACAGACGGAACCGTCCTCGGCGGGCGCGTTCTCCAGCGCGGTGCGGTCGGCGATCAACGCGCCAGGAAAGTAGCCGGCAACGATGTTCCACAGGTTGCGCCGGACCACCGCCTCGGGCGTATCGGTTAGATTTCGAGTGTAAAGCCGGGAGGCGAGTTTGCGCAGCCGTCCGGCCTTGACCGCCCGCGAGACTTCGCGGCTGATCGCCGTGCCGGAGACAAACGCCTCCGGCATGTCGTCCAAAGTCTTGGCGGTGGAAAAACCGGGCATTAAGGCCCCCCTAATGGCCAAATTAGGGAAATTATCGAAAATAAGAAAGATAAATTGAGAGTTTTTGGGGTTTAACATGGTGGGTCTGGGCCGTCGCAAGTGGGCGGCGTCCCGGGCGGTGGCCCATAAAAACCGCCCTGACGGTGGCAAAGCGTCACCCCTTTGCCGACAGCATGGGATTTCAGCCCGGAAGAACCCAGGGTAACAATTCAGGCTCCTTGCCGGACCATCAGATCAAATGTTCTTTCCTCCACCAGCCAGTCATCGAAGCCCCGCCCACTGGCAGCGGGCGGCCCCCACACCCCCAGAACCACCCCGGTTTCACCCGTTTCAAACTCACTCACACAGCGAGCGAACCGAAGTGTGCACCACTTGAGTGACAGGCCCCATTGCTCGCCTCAATTTCTGTTTGAGGATTAGAGACACCCGAAGCGGCTTTGGAAGCCATGGGATCGCGCGATCGTCGCGTTCGACGGCGGGGCGAACGGGGGCGCGGCGCGGGTGTTTTGCCGCAGGTGAAAGCAGACGAGAAGAACGGGCCCGCCGTTATTTCTTTTTCGGCTTCCACGCGCGGGCCGACGTCCGCGCCTTGGCGATCCGCGCCGGGGTCATCTTGGCGGCGGCGATGGCGCGATTCCGGGCGGCCATGGCGCGGGCGCCTTTCTCGGCGGCCGGAAGCCGAGAGACGGCA
>CAYIQU010000421.1:0-276 GCA_964365645.1 uncultured Hyphomicrobiales bacterium
ACTCGGGCGGCATCCCGGCGATGGTGGCGAACGCCACGCCCTGGGGCAGAACGACGATGGCCCCGGTCAGGGCGGCGCTGGCATCCGCCGTCAGCGTCTGGCGGTTGACCAGCGGCAGCCAGCCGAGAAAAGGGAAAATCCGCGCCCATTTTGTAGAATAGGCGGGCAGGCGAGGCGCTTGGGACATCGGACGGCCTTTTTAGCCGGAAACGCGGGGCGTTTGTGGCAGGGCTTATACTCCCGCGCCGGCAAATTAGGCAATCATGGAATTGCCCA
>CAYIQU010000421.1:286-2207 GCA_964365645.1 uncultured Hyphomicrobiales bacterium
CGGGATCGGTCTTTCACGTGCGCCAGACGCGGCGCCTGGGTCTTACGGCTCGGCGAAAGGCACGCCCTTGTCCTTGAGCAGCTTCTGCAACTCGCCCGACTCGTACATCTCGCGGATGATGTCGCAGCCGCCGACGAACTCGCCCTTGACGTAGAGCTGGGGGATGGTCGGCCAGTTGGCGAAGGTCTTGATGCCCTCGCGGATGTCCTGGTCTTCCAGAACGTTGATGCCCTTGAACTTGACGTTCATGTGGCTCAACACGCCCACGACGGCGGCGGAAAAGCCGCACTGGGGAAAGATCGGCGTCCCTTTCATGAACAGCGTCACGGGGTTCTCGGCAAGCTCCTCGCGGATGCGGTTGAAGACGGCGGGTTCGCTCATGGCGATGTTCCTTTTTCTGCGTTATTCGGGGGCGACGGTGGTCAGTTGCAGCGCGTGCAACTGGCCGCCCATGCGGCCGCCGAGGGCCTGATAGACCAGTTGATGCTGCTGGACCCGCGACTTGCCCTTGAAGGCGGCCGATTCGACCCGGGCGGCGTAATGGTCGCCGTCGCCGCGCAGGTCCTCGATGGTGACCTTGGCGTCGGGAAGGCCTTGCTTGATCAGCGTCTCGATTTCGACGGCGGGCATGGGCATGGAATCGTCCTTGTGTATCGGCCCTTAGGGGGCGGCCATGTAGCGGGGCAGCCAACCCTCGTGGGCGTCGCGAAGTTCGGGGAGCGATATGGGCCTTTCGCCTTTGATCGTCAAGGCGCTCCCACCGGTTTTGCCGATCACGGCCGCGGGAACACCCGCGGCCTGGGCGGCTTTCAACAGGGCGGCGGGATCGGCCGCGGTCACCAGGTAGCGGGCCTGGTCTTCCCCGAATAGCCAGGCATGGCGGGGGACGGCGCCGTCGGGGGGCGCGATCTCGGCGCCGATGCCGCCGGCCAGCGCCATTTCCGCGACCGCGACCAGCAGGCCGCCGTCGGAAAGATCATGCACCGCCGTCACCGCGCCTTTTTCGATCAGGCCGCGCACGAAATCGCCGTTGCGGCGTTCGGCCTTCAAGTCGACCGGCGGCGGCGGGCCCCCATCGTGATTCGAGACGTCGCGCTTCAAGACGTCGCGCAGGTAAATCGAGCAGCCGAGATGGCCCTTCGTTTCGCCGACGAGGACGATGGCCGCGCCTGCGCCCTTGAAGGCGGTCGTCGCCGTGCGCGTGGAATCGGCCAGCAGGCCGACGCCGCCGATGGTCGGCGTGGGCAGGATCGCGCGGCCGTTGGTTTCGTTGTAGAGCGAAACGTTGCCCGAGACGACCGGGAAGTCGAGCGCCACGCAGGCCTCGCCCATGCCCTGGGTGCAACCGACGAACTGGCCCATGATCTCGGGCCGCTCGGGGTTGCCGAAGTTCATGTTGTCGGTGATGGCGAGCGGACGCGCGCCGACGGCGGTGAGATTCCGCCAAGCCTCGGCGACCGCCTGCCGGCCGCCCTCGACGGGATCGGCCTGGCAATAGCGCGGCGTCACGTCCGACGTCATCGCCAACGCCTTTTTCGTGCCGTGGACGCGGACCACGGCGGCATCGCCGCCCGGGCGCTGCGCGGTGTCGGCCATGACCATGTGGTCGTACTGTTCCCAGATCCAGCGCTTGCTGCACAAATCGGGCCCGCCGATCAGGGCCAGCAGCGTGGCCGGAATATCGTTGGGCGCGGGCGCGTCGGCGGGCGCGAGAGTTGCGCGCTCAGGCGTCGGCGTCCACGGGCGATCGTATTCGGGCGATGCTTGTGCCAGCGGGTCGATGGGCAGATCGCCGACGATCTCGCCTTTGTGCTTCAAGACCATGTGGCCGGTGTCGGTGAGTTTGCCGATGACGGCGAAGTCCAATTCCCATTTCTCGAAGATGCGCCGGGCCTCGTCCTCGCGGCCCGGTTTCAGGACC
>CAYIQU010000422.1:0-2204 GCA_964365645.1 uncultured Hyphomicrobiales bacterium
CGCCGGCGAGACGGGCGGCGCGCGCGACGAATTCCGCCGCCTGGCCGAGGACGCGACCGCGCCCGCCACCCTCAAGGCCCGGGCGCGGGAAATGACCGCCGCGCTCGGCAAGAAACAAGGATAGCCCGCGATGACGCCACGCATCGTTCCGAGAAGCTTCGCGTTGCCGGCGGCGGCGATGCTCGTCGTGCTTGCCGGCTGCGGCTGGTTCGACAGCAAGAAGGAACGCCTCGAAGGCGAACGCGTCTCCGTTCTCCTGCATCAGCGCGTCCTCAAGCCCGACGTCGAAATCGGCAAGGCGGAAGTCCTGCTGCCCGAACCGACGCCCAATCCGGACTGGCCGCAGGCCGGCGGCTATCCCAATCACGCCATGCAGCACATCGCCGTCGGCGAGAACCTGCGCCGGGCCTGGACGTCGAGCGCCGGCAAGGGCGCCAACGACTATCAGCGCATCGTCGCCTCGCCGATCGTCGCCGAGGGCCGCGTCTACGCCATCGATTCCGAAAGCCGCGTCAGCGCCTTCGACGCCAAGAGCGGCGGCCGGCTGTGGCGCACCGACCTGACGCCGAAGAAGGAAGACGACGGCCACGTCGCCGGCGGAATCGCCTTCGCCATGGGCCGCGTCTACGCCGCCACCGGTTTCGCCCAGGTGATCGCGCTCGACGCCAAGACCGGCGCGGAAACCTGGCGCCAGCCGGTGCCGGCGCCGGTGCGCGCGGCGCCGACGGTGCGCGCCGGGCTGGTGTTCGTCGTCACGGTCGACAACCACGTCTTCGCGCTCGACGCCGACACCGGCAAGCAGGCCTGGACCTACGCCGGCATCACCGAATCCGCCGCCATTCTCGGCAGCGCGGCGCCGGCCGCCGACGGCGGCGTCGTGGTGGTGCCGTTCTCGTCGGGCGAACTGGTCGCGCTGCGCGCCGACAGCGGCCGCATGTTGTGGTCGGACTCGCTCGCCACCGCCCGGCGCACCGACCAGATTTCGGCGCTGTCGCATATTCGCGGCCGTCCGGTGATCGACCGCGGCCGCGTCTTCGCGCTGAGCCACGGCGGCGTGATGGTGGCCATCGACATGCGTACCGGCCGACGGGTGTGGGAACGCCAAATCGGCGGCCTCGAAAGCCCGTGGGTCGCCGGCGACTACGTCTTCGTCCTGACCGGCGATTCCGAGGTCGCCTGCCTGTCCAGGACCGACGGCAGCATCCTGTGGGTCCAGGCCCTGCCGCGCTGGGGCAACGAGGCGAAAAAGAAGGACCCGATCACCTGGACCGGACCGGTGCTGGCCAGCGACCGGCTGATCGTCGCCGGCTCCCACGGCGAGGCGCTGACGCTGTCGCCCTATACCGGCGAGATTCTCGGCTTCGAGTCGATGCCCAACGGCGTTTCCGTGGCGCCGGTGGTGGCGGACGGCAGCGTCTACTTCCTCGCCAACGACGCCGACATCGTCGCATATCGTTGAGGGTCCCCATGCCGTCCAAGACGTTCAGGGTCGCCATCGTCGGCCGACCCAACGTCGGCAAGTCGACGCTGTTCAACCGGCTGGCCGGCCGCAGACTCGCCATCGTCGACGACACGCCGGGCGTGACCCGCGACTGGCGCGAAGCCGACGCGCGCCTGGGCGATCTCGATTTCATCGCCATCGACACCGCCGGCCTGGAAGACACCGCCAAGGGCCTGGAGGGACGCATGAGCCGCCAGTCCGAGGTCGCGCTGCAAAAAGCCGACGCCGCGCTGTTCCTCATCGACGCCCGCGCCGGACTGACGCCCGCCGACCGCCACCTCGCCGCCTGGCTGCGGCGCACCGGCGTGCCCGCGATCCTGGTCGCCAACAAGTGCGAAGGCGGCGCCGGCGAATCCGGCCGGATGGAAGCCTTCGCGCTCGGCCTGGGCGAACCCCTTCCCGTATCCGCCGAGCACGGCGAGGGCCTGTCCGAACTGTACGACGCGCTGCGGGCGTTGCATCCGGCGCCCGACGAAGACGCGGACGACGCCGAGGAAACCGCGGATGAAGACGACGGCGAGGATTTCTCCGCCCGGCCGCTGCAACTCGCCATCATCGGCCGGCCCAACGCCGGCAAGTCGACGCTGGTCAACCGCCTGTTGGGCGAGGAGCGGATGCTGACCGGCCCCGAGCCCGGCATCACCCGCGACGCCATCGCCACCTTGTGGACCTGGCGCGAGAAAAAGGTTCGCCTGGGCGACAC
>CAYIQU010000423.1:0-2201 GCA_964365645.1 uncultured Hyphomicrobiales bacterium
AACCTGACCCGCCCCGCCGCCCTCGACGCGCGGCAGTTTTTGCAGCTCGGCGGCCATGGCGTCGGCGGCGGCGCGCGCGTTCCCGCCGGCGCGCTCGATCAGCCCGGCGGCCAAGCCCTCGCGGTCGTCCAACAGGACGCGCAGCAGGTGCAGCGGCGTCAGCTGCTGGTGCTGGCTCCGCGCCGCCAAGGTCTGGGCGTTTTGGAGAAACCCGCGCGCCCGTTCGGTGAATTTCTCGAGGTCCATCGACTGTCCGCTCCGGCTTCGGTCCCACGCGATCCTACCCTAGATAGGGTCGGGCCATAAGGTTCCGCAAGCGGGCGGGCGACGGAAAAAAGAGAACGGCCGCCTTTCGTTAAGGCTGGTTGCCGTTGCCCGGATGGGGCTGCGCCCCAGTGCCGGCGTAACCCTCGTCGTCGTCGGAATCCATGCCGTTGCCGCCGTCGTGGCCGGCCGGCGTTCCCTGCGCGCCGTGCGACGGGCGGTTCCCGCCGTTGCCCTGCTGCTGCGGGTTCGGGTTCGGACCCGGGTTCGGGGTATTGAGGTTGATGATGCGGTAGTAATGCTCGGCGTGTTGCAGGAAGTTCTCGGCGGCGATGCGGTCGCCCGCCGAAGCCGCGTCACGGGCCAAGGCGAGATATTTTTCCAGCACCTGCTGCGCGGTGCCGCGGATTTTCACGTCCGGCCCGGCGCTCTCGAAGTTGCTGTGCCGGTAGCTGGGAGTGGAAAAACGCCGGCCGTCGTTGCTATTGTTACGGGAACGCCCGCCGCGTCTATGGTTGGAACCGTGTTTCATGGCACCTGTGTGAATAACGGATGATCTGCGATCCCCACCCGTGTCGGCGCATCCATCGCCGAACGCGGTCTGCGCAGCCGAAGCCGAACCGTTTCGGCCCCGAGCATGGACGCATGAAGGATATAAGGGGCGGCTTTCGTCGCTACGCTAATTGTTCTGGCGACTTGGGACCATACCGGTCCCGGGACTGCCCGCGAACGAAAGACTAGTCGGGATCGTCCCTCTTTCCAACATCTTTTTTCCCGCCTTTCGCGACTATTTCCCGCCTGTGGCGAGAACGACACAACGCTCGATCCCGGCCAGATCGCGCCGCGTCTCGAGCACGCGCAGCCCCGCTTCCCCGGCCAGCGCCGCGACCGCGTCCCGTTGTCCCGCGCCGATCTCGATGCACGCGAACCCTTCGGGGGCGAGCAGGCCGGACAGCGCCGCGACGATCCGCCGCGCGTCCGCGAGTCCGTTCTCGCCCGCGACCAACGCCCGCTTCGGATCGTGTTCGCGCACCTCGGGCGCGAGCGTTCGCCAGTCGTCCTCGGCGACGTAGGGCGGGTTGGCGAGAACGATGTCGAACGGCCCCGCGATCCCCGCCGCCCAGTCCGCTTGCCGCCACGCCGTCCGCGCCGCCAGCCCCAACCGCTCGGCGTTCGCCCGGGCGCAGGCGAGCGCGTCGGTGCTGGCATCGACGCCCAGCCCTGAGGCCCGGGGCCATTCGGACAGCAACGCCAACAACAGGCAGCCCGAACCGGTACCGAGATCGAGCACCCGCACGGGCGCGGCGCGGTCGGGAAATCGTGCATCGATCCGGGCCAGCGCCGCCTCGACCAGGGTTTCGGTTTCGGGCCGGGGCACCAGGGTGTCGGCGACGAGGCGGAACGAAAGGCTCCAGAATTCCTTTTCGCCGGCGATCCGGGCGAACGGTTCGCGCGCGGCCCGGCGAGCGATCGCGCCGTCGAGCGCCGCGCCCTCGGGCTCCGTCAACGCGCTTCCCTTGCGCGCCAACAGGCCGGCGGCGTCGACGCCCAGCGCCCATTGCGCCAGCCGCCGGGCCTCGCGGGCCGCGTCCTCGACGCCGGCCGCGTCGAGCCGGCGGACGGCGGCGGCGAGAATCCGATCGAGAGCCAACTCCAGGCTCACGCGATTTCCGCCAGCAAGGCGGCCTGGTCGTCGGCGATCAAGGGATCGATCAGGTCGTCGAGGTCGCCGGCGAGCACCCGGTCCAGCTTGTGCAGGGTCACGTTGACGCGGTGGTCGGTGACGCGCCCTTGCGGGAAGTTGTAGGTGCGGATGCGCTCGGAGCGGTCGCCGCTGCCGACCTGGCTCTTGCGGGTGGCGGCGCGCGCGGCCGCGTTCTTTTCCCGTTCGTGCTCGTAAAGGCGGGAACGGAGGAGCTTCATCGCCTTGGCCTTGT
>CAYIQU010000424.1:0-2193 GCA_964365645.1 uncultured Hyphomicrobiales bacterium
CCAACACGCGCGGACTCGATTCGAGCTGCGCGGTATCCGCTCCGCCGACGAGCGGATCTTGGGGGCCTTGCTGCTGCTGTCCGACGAGCGGGGCGAGGTCGCGCTGCCCGGCACGCTCAAGGACCTGGCGGTCGAAATCGGGTTGACCCACGAGGCGTTCTATCGCGCGCTGGCCCGGATCGAGCGGGCTGGCCGCATCCGGCGCACGGGCCGGCGGATTGCGCTGCTCGCCTAGGGCGTCCCTCTTCGCTCATGACAGGGGGACGACCAGGGGTTACGATGGCGACCTTGTGTGAAAATCCGCTGCGCCCCTGGTACGGAATTATCTCCATGCCTGCGAATGAAACGCGATTCCGGCCGCTGGCGGCGCTCTTGACGGCGGTCGTCTTGGCGGGATGCCAGAACATCGGCCCCGGCAGCGTCGAACGCGATCGGATCGACTATGCCGGGGCGCTCGGCAATTCGTGGAAAGAGCAAACGCTGCTTAACATCGTCAAGCTGCGCTATCTGGACACACCCGTTTTTCTCGACGTGACCTCGGTCGTCAGCATGTACGAGATGGCGGGCCAAGCGAATTCTCCTCGACGATCTTTCCTCGCTCGTCGGTCGACAGCAACTACGGCGTCGGGGTAACGGGCCGTTACACGGAATGGCCCACGATTTCCTACGCGCCGCTCGCCGGGGAAAGGCACATCAACAGCTTGCTGCGGCCGATCCCGCCCAAGACGATTCTCGCCATGATCGACGCCGGTCATCCGGTGGATTTCATTTTTCAAGCCACCGTGCAGAGCATCAACGGCGTTTATAACCGCTCTTCCCGGATGCCCCCCTTTCGGCGCGAAGACCCAGCGTTCGCCGATGTCGTCGCGGCGCTTCGGCGTCTCCAGTTGGCGGGAGCGCTGAGCATGCGTATCGAGAAGCATGGCGACGAGGAACTGACGAAGATGTTTTTCCGCCGTGACGTGAGCGCGGACGCGGAAAAGGATATTCGCTGGTTGAAGAATGCGCTGAAACTCGACCCCAAGATCGACGAATTCCCCGTGACCGCCGGTTCCTTGCGTCGCGGCGGCGGCGAGATCGAGATCCTCACCCGGGCCATGCAGGAAATTCTTCGCATCCTTTCGGCCGGCGTCCAGGTGCCGGAGGAAGACCTCTCGGCAGGGCGGGCGACGCCGATTCAAGGCCTGAGGTCGGACGACGAACGACCAAGCAACCCGACGGTTCAAATTCGCTCAAGCGTCGAGCCGCCGCGCGACGCCTATGCCGCGGCGCGCTATCGCGACCGCTGGTTCTGGATCGACGATCGGGATCTCGAATCCAAGCGCGTGTTCATGTTCCTGATGGTGTTCTCGTCCCTGGCCGAGACCGGCGCGACGGTCCAGACGCCGCTGATCGTGCGGTCGCCTCGGTGAAATACTTTCCGGTCCGGGTGTCCGAGGCTTAAAACAAAACCGGCGCCCTGCCTTGGTCGACGGGGCGCCGGTTGGTTTTCGAGGCCGAAAGCTGTGAAGGCCTACTTCTTCTTCGCCATCTCTTCCAGCTTGGTGGCGCGGATGGTGTTTTGGTTCAGCGCCGCGTCCTTGGTGCCGTCCATGCCGAAGGCGACCGCCATGATCTGGCTGTAGAACACCACCGGAATATTGAAGCTGGTGCCGAACTTCTTGTTGATGGCGTCTTGGTACATCTCGACGTTGGTTTGGCACAAGGGGCAGGGCGTGGCGATCACGTCCGCGCCCGCATTGACCGCATCCTCGACGATCTTCTTGATCAGGTGCAGGGTCTTGTCCGGGCTCATGACCGAGACCGAGCCGCCGCAGCAGGCGGTCTTGGGGGCGTAGTCCACGGCTTCGGCGCCGCAGGCCTCGATGAAGTTGTCGAGGAATTCCGGGTTGTCGTGGGTGTCGTACTTGCCGCCGGCATCGGTCTGGGCGAAGGGGCGTACCGTCTGGCAGCCGACGTAGCCGGCCACTTTCAGGCCCTTCAGGGGATTGGTGACGCGCGCCTTGATCGTGTCGATGCCGACGTCGTTGACCAGCACCTCACAGGCATGACGGACCGTCAAATCCTCGGTGTATTCGAGGTCGGCGGCCGACAGCGCCTCGTTCACGCTTTTGCGCAGCGCGACGTCTTTTTTGATCTTTTCGTTGGTGCCGTGGGTGTTGAGATAGCACGCGGCGCAGCCGGTGATGATGT
>CAYIQU010000425.1:0-2189 GCA_964365645.1 uncultured Hyphomicrobiales bacterium
CGAGGCCGACGTGCTCGCGGGCCCCTTGCTCGCCAGGCTGGCGCTCGAGGCGGGCGTCGTCTATTCGCTCGCCTACGGCGACCAGCCGGCGCTGATTTGCGAGCAGGTGGATTGGGCGCGGACCTGCGGCTTCGAGGTGGTGGCGGCGGGCAAGGGCACCCTCTACATGCCCCACTTCCACGAATCCACGCCCGATACGGTTTGGGCGCATTACGGCCTCACGCCCGAGCGGGCCAAGGACAGCGGGCTGAACGCGAAGATGTTCAATTCCTTTCTCGACGGCACCAAATCGGCGATCGAGATGGCGGCCGTCGCCAACGCGACCGGGCTTACGCCCGCGCCGGACGGGCTCGCGTTTCCGCCCTGCGCCGTGGACAAGCTCGCCGAAACCCTGATTCCGATGAGCGACGGCGGCGTGCTCCACCACAAGGGCCAGGTCGAGGTGGTCTCCAGCCGCAACCGCGACGGCAGCGACGTGACCGGCGACTTGCGCTGGGGCGTTTACGTCACCTTCGAGGCGCCGTCCGAATACGTCGAGCGCTGCTTTTCCGACTACGGCCTGATCACGGATTCGAGCGGGCGCTACACCGCGCTGTGGCGGCCCTATCACCTGATCGGGCTGGAGCTCGGCATCAGCGTCGCCCATGTCGGGCTGCTCAAGATGCCGACCGGCGTCGCCCACGGCTTCAACGCCGACGTCGCCGCCATCGCCAAGCGCAACCTGCATCCGGGCGAAATCCTCGACGGCGAGGGCGGCTTCACCGTCTGGGGCCGGCTGATGCCGGCGGCGACCTCGATCGCCAAGGGCGCGCTGCCGATCGGACTCGCCCACGATTTGAAGGTGACGCGCGCCGTGCTCAAGGGTCAGGTCGTCACCTGGGCCGACGTGGAAGCGCCGGCCGACGGGCTGGCCGTCCGCGTCCGGCGCGAGATGGAACGCGCCTTCGCCGCGCCTTGAGAATCCCGCTCTTCCTTTGACTTGGTCCCGCTTTCGGTTTTGACTCCGGCCCCAAGGAGAGCGCAGCTTTCTTGGTTAGGGAGACCATGACCCCGGGACCGCTGACCGCCTATCATCGCCTGATCGAGAGCGGCGCGATCCGCCCCGACCCCGTCCAGGAGACGGCGGCGGCGCGGCTGCAATCGCTGGCCGACGATCTTTTTCCCTACGCCCAGCAGATGGGCCACGAAGGCTGGCTCGCGCGCCTCAGCATGGGACGCAAGCGCCTGTCGACCCCGCGCGGGATCTACCTGCACGGCGGGGTCGGGCGCGGCAAGACCATGCTGATGGACTTGTTCTTCAACAACGCCGAGGTCGAGCGGCGCAAGCGCGTTCACTTCCATTCCTTCATGCTGGAAGTCCATACCCGCGTGCATCGCTTTCGCGAGGCGGTCAAGGCGGGCCGTGTCGCGGAGAGCCGCGATCCCCTGAAGGCGCTGGCCCGCGTCATCGTCGATCAGGCGTGGCTGTTGTGCTTCGACGAGCTGCACGTCACCAACATCGCCGACGCCATGATCCTGGGACGCCTGTTCGAGGCGTTGTTCGAGGCCGGGATCGTCGTCGTCACCACCTCCAACCGCCCGCCCGTCGATCTCTACAAGGGCGGACTCCAGCGCGAGCTGTTCGTGCCCTTCATCGGGTTGATCGAGCGGCGGCTCAACGTGATCGAACTCGATTCCGGCGTCGATTACCGGCTGGAACGGATGCGGTCGGTCGAGTCCTATCTCACCCCCGCCAATCCCGAAAACGACGCCCGCCTGGAAGCCGCGTTCCGGGCCTTGACCGCCGGCGTCGAGGCGGGCCCGTGGCGGGTCGCGGTCCAGGGCCGCACCCTCGATTTTCCGCGCATGGCCGACGGCGTGCTGTTCACCGATTTCGCGACCCTGTGCGAGCGCCCGCTCGGCGCCGCCGATTACGCCGCCATCGCGAGCCGCTGCCATACCGTCGTGCTCAAGGGCATTCCCCGCCTGGGGACTTCGCGCCACAACGAGGCGCACCGCTTCGTCACCCTGATCGACACGCTCTACGACGATAAGGTCAATCTGGTTTGATCGGCCGACGCCCCGCCCCAGACCCTTTACGCCGAAGGGACCGGCGCGTTCGAATTCCAGCGCACCGCCTCGCGCCTGATCGAGATGCAGTCGGACGACTACATTTCCTCGTGGGAGGACCGCGGGTAAATATCGTGGGA
>CAYIQU010000426.1:0-2171 GCA_964365645.1 uncultured Hyphomicrobiales bacterium
CGCGGCGACGATCGTCGAGACAGCCGGAACGGACTTGATCGCGGAACGATCGGGACTAGGCAAGACGGAAATCGGCCGTCAGCTCGACGCCATTGCCCGGAACATCGAGCGCCTTCCCTCCGATCCCATCGAACGAGCCTTCGACGAGGCCATGGCTTGGGCGGCCGTGCGCGTGGCGGTCGCTCGGCACGCAGGGACCAGCAGCGTCGTGCAGACGATCCAGGGGCCGGTCACGGTTCAGGCCGGCAAGGACTTGAGCCGGGTCGCGACCGTCATCGGCACGGGGGGGCCTTTGGCTCACGGGGCGGCTCCCGCGACGGCGCTCGAAGCCGCGCTCGCCGATCCCGCCGAGCCGTTCTCGCTTCGCCCGCAAGCGGCGACTCTGTTGATCGACACCGAATACGTCCTCTACGCCGCCGGCCTGCTTGCCGCGGTCGAACCCGAAGCGGCGTTGGCGCTGGCGCTCGGCTCGCTCAAACCCGCGGTCAAAGGAAAGCCCCATGAGCATCGCCATCAAATCGCGTGAGGCGCGTTCGCCGTTCTCGGCGGCGCAAATTCCACGGCAGGAATTCGAGCGGATGCGGACCGAAAACCTGGCGCGATGGCCGACCGGAGCCTTGGTTGACATTGACGAAGCGGTCGCCTTCCACAAAGCGCTGCCCGGGCACAAGCAACTCGCGGCGGTGATGCGCCGGGCCAATGCCGACGGACGGTGCTTGACGCAACCGCGCGGCGGGTTCGGTACGCTTGAGCTTCAACTCGAATTGATGCGCGAGTTGGACAAGACCGGCATGGCGGACGTCGTGCCGACGACGACCGATAGCTATACCCGCAACGAACAGTGGTCGAACGCCGAGAGAGGGATCGAGGAAAGCCGAAAGGCGGGCCGCTCGATGCTCAACGGATTTCCGATGGTGAACTATGGTCCGCGCGAAACCCGTAAGTTGATCGAGGCTATCGATAAGCCGGGCATCGTGCTCTCGGGAACATCGCTTCCGAGGCTGACCGGCGAGGTCGGCTATGCCGCTGGATTCAGCGGGTATCTCGGCTCCGGACTCGCTTACACGGTTTCCTATACCAAGGAGATGTCGCTGGAAGAGGGTATTCGCAATTACCAATACCTTGATCGGCTTGTCGCGCTTTATGCCGAAAAGGGCGTCGAGTTGCACCGCCGCCAGCCGGGATTTCTGACGGGGACCAATATTCCCCCCTCGATTGCGATCATGACGGGCATCCTCGATGCGCTGTTGGCCGCGAACCAGGGGGTGCGCAACTACGGACTCGAGCTTGGGCAGACGTTGCACTTGATCCAGGATGCGGCTGCAATCCGCATGTGCCGGATTCTGGCGCAGGAATATCTCGTTAAATTCGGTTTTCACGACGTCTTCACGCCCGTGACCTCGCTGCACTGGATGGGGGCTTGGCCGCACGACGAGAGCCAGGCCGCGGCGCTGATCGCTTACGGTGGGACGCTGGCCGCCGTCGGTGGCGCGGCATCGGTAACCACCAAGTCTACCCACGAGGCGTTCGGTCTGCCGACGCCCAAGGCCAATGCCGAGGGCTTGCGCATCACGCGCATGGCCGTCTACTTGGCGCGCAATTTACGATTGGATTCATTGCCGGAATTTCAGGTCGAATGCGACATGATTCGCCGCGAGGTCGTGCCGGTTGTCGATAAGACTTTGGAAATGGGGGACGGCGACGTAGCGCTCGGCATCCTCAGGGCGGCCGAGGCGGGCATCCTCGATATTCCATGGTCGCCGAACAGGCACGTTAAAAGCCTCGTGATGCCGGCGCGTGATGTCGACGGGTATCTTCGCATCCTGTCGCCGGGATTGATGCCGATCCCCGCCGACGTGCTCGCTTATCACGAGGAACGATTGCGCAAGCGGGCGGAAAAGACTGGCGTCCCGTTCGGTGATGATCTTGCCGTATCAAGCGTTTACGAGATTTCCGAGCCCCTGGAAAAGCTCATGCCTTAGGGGGCTGTTCGCCGTCAATTGGTGATCTGGGAAAGACCGGATCGCTTCGCCAGGACGCAACGCAGACGATTCCATCTGACTGCATCATGCTCTAGCTTGACAAGGCATCATCAAGAATCAGGTCGCTTGCTTTTTCGGCGATCATGGTCACCGGCGCGTTGGTATTTCCCGAAACCAGCGTCGGCATGA
>CAYIQU010000427.1:0-2168 GCA_964365645.1 uncultured Hyphomicrobiales bacterium
GCCTGCTGGTGACGGCGGGGCCGGCCGGATTGCCGGCCGGGGAAATCGCCGCGGAACTGTCGGTGCCGCCGAACACGCTCTCGTTCCATCTGACGCACCTCAAGGCCGCGGGCTTGATCCGCTGCCGGCGCGCCGGGCGGCAAGCGTTTTATTCGGCCAACTACGACCGGGCGCAGGCATTGCTCGGCTATTTGACGGAGAACTGTTGCAAGCGGTGCGGTTGATTTTTCAAGGAGGACGCCATGGACAAAACGGAAATCAGGACTCTGGTGCGCAAAAGCTACGGCGCCATCGCCGAGAAGGGCGGCAACGTGGGTTGCTGCGGGCCGTCGGCGGCGGCGTGTTGCGGGCCGTCGCGCCCTTCGGCCGACGGCATGGCGCGGCGCATGGGGTATTCGACCGACGAACTCGCGACCGTTCCCGATGGCAGCAATCTCGGACTAGGGTGCGGCAATCCGCAGGCGATCGCCGCCCTTCGCCCCGGCGAGGTGGTCGTCGATCTCGGCAGCGGGGCGGGTTTCGATTGTTTTCTCGCGGCGCGTCAGGTCGGCTCCCAGGGCCGCGTCATCGGTATCGACATGACCCACGAAATGCTGAAGAAGGCGCGCGATAACGCCGCCAAAGTCGGTGCGGCCAACGTTGAATTCCGCCTGGGCGAAATCGAGCATCTTCCCGTCGCCGACAACAGCGTCGACGCGGTGATTTCCAATTGCGTCATCAATCTCTCGCCCGACAAGCTGCGGGTTTTTCGCGAGGCTTTTCGTGTCCTCAAGCCGGGCGGTCGGCTTGCCGTTTCCGACGTGATCGAAACCGCGCCCTTGCCGGATTCCTTTCTTCGCGACCCGAATTTGATGTGCAGTTGCGTCGCCGGGGTCGCGGCGAAGGATGAAATCGAATCCTGGCTTGCCGCCGCCGGGTTTGTTGACATTCGCGTCGAGGCAAAGCCGGAAAGCCGGGACTTGATCAGGGACTGGGCGCCGGGAAAGGGTGTGGAGAACTACGTCGTTTCCGCGATCATCGCGGCACGAAAACCGGCTTAAGGCCGAATCGCTCGGCCGGCGACCTCTTAATCGAGGCTTACGGGCGGCGGTTTTCGATGATTCGCAAGCGTCGGCCTTCGGCGACAAAGGCCAATTCGCCGCGCATGAATCGAAGGGCGTCCTCGCCGAACACCGTGCGTCGCCAGCCGTGCAGGGCGGGCACGTCGGCCTTTTCGCCGAAAGAGGCGACCAGGTCGATGTCGGCCGAGGATGCAAGCAGCTTCTGCGCCACGCCCGATTCCTCGGACTTCATCTTGAGCAGGACTTTCAGCAAATCACCGACCGGTCCGATGCCGTTGGGCAGCTCCGGTTTCGCGTCCAGGCGCGGACAGTCCTTGTCGGGGACCGCGAGGCCGGCGGCAATGGCCTTGAGGAGGTCCGCGCCCATGGCGCCATCGGCCATGCGGGCGCCAAGTCCTCGGGTCCGCGCCAACGCGTCGACCGTCGTGGGGCGATGGTGCGCGATCTCGATCAGGGCCTCGTCGCGCAAAATCCGGCCGCGCGGCAGGTCGCGCTTCTGCGCTTCGCGGTCGCGCCATGCGGCAACCTCGCGCAGGACGGCGAGAAAACGGCCGTTGCCGCGCGCCTTCAGGCGCAACCAGGCCCGCGCGGGATCGACGTCGTATGTTGCGTCGGCGGTCAACGTCGCCATTTCCTCGTCCAGCCAAGCTTCGCGGCCGTTGACGGCGAGCAACCGGCGCAGTTCCTCATAGACCCGGCGGAGATGGATGACGTCGTCCAGCGCGTAGGCCAGTTGCCGCTCGCTCAGGGGCCGGGCCGACCAGTCGGTGAAGCGCGAGGACTTGTCGACCCGTGCATGCGTCAGCTTGCCGACCAGGGTTTCATAGCTGGCCGAATCGCCGAAGCCGCAAACCATGGCGGCAATCTGGGTATCGAAGACCGGCGCCGGAAGACGACCCATCAGGCGGAAAAAGATTTCCATGTCCTGACGTCCGGCGTGAAAGACCTTGAGGACGCCGGGCGCCTTGAGAATCTCGAGTAACGGCGAGAGATCGAGTCCCGGCGCCAGGGCATCGATGGCCGCCGCCGATTGGGGGTCCTCGTCCATGTTCCCGCCGGCCACCTGCAGGACGCAGAGGATGGGCCAGAAGGTTTTCTCCCGCATGA
>CAYIQU010000428.1:0-2165 GCA_964365645.1 uncultured Hyphomicrobiales bacterium
ATCGCCTCGGTCGAGGCGCTGTCCGACGATCGCGTCGCCGCCCTGCTCGAACCCTGGCTGGGGCGCGTCGCCGTCGGCGACATCCCGGTGCCGCGATTGATCGACGTCCGCCTCCGGTCCGGGGCGCGGCCCGATATCGAGGCCTTGCGCGGCCTGCTCGCGGCCGCCGCCGACGGCGTCGCGGTCGACGACCATCAGGCGTGGCTGGGCCGCCTGTTCGCGCTGATGCGCGCGCTGGAAACCACCGCGATCGGGATTCTGATCCTGGTCCTGGCGGTGACGATCGCCACCGTCGTCTTCACCACCCGCACCGGGCTGGACATTCATTGCGACGCGATCGAGGTGATGCACTTGATCGGCGCGCAGGATTCGTACATCGCCGCCCAGTTCGCCGACCGGGCGCTGGCGCTGGGCTTGCGCGGCGCGGCGTTCGGACTCGTGCTCGCGGTGCCGACGCTGGGCGCGCTCGGCGTCCTGTTGGGCCGCGACGGCGGCGGCATTCTGCCCGCGATCGCGCTCTCGCCGCTGGAGTGGGCGGCGGTGGCGACGCTGCCGCTGGTGGTCGCCCAGGCGGCGACGCTGACCGCGCGCTTCACGGTGTTGCGGATTCTGGCGAGGATGCCGTGAGCGATGGTCCGGCCGCGCTTTACGGCCGTGGCGGGGCGGCCCGACGACGTCCGCGCGCCCGCCTCATGGCGGGGTTCGCGGCGATCCTGGTTTCGGTGTGGGCCGCCGGGCTGGCCCGCTTCGCCGCGCTGATGCCCGAGCGGGTCGCGGACGAAACGAGCCGGACCGACGCCATCGTCGTTCTCACCGGCGGCACCGGCCGCCTGGAGGCGGGGCTCGACCTGCTTGCCCGCGGCCGGGCGGAAAAACTGTTCGTCTCCGGCGTCTACCAGGGGATCGACGTGCAGCGGCTCTTGCAGATCGCGCGGCGCGGCCGCGACGGGATCGAATCGCGCATCGCCGTCGGCACCGCGGCCAACACCCGGGGCAACGCCCTGGAAACCGCCGAGTGGATGCGCAAGGAAAAGTTCCGCTCGCTTCGCCTCGTGACCGGGGCCTATCATATGCCGCGCAGCCTGCTGGAATTCGGCGCGGCGATGCCCGAGGTTTCGGCGATTCCCCATCCCGTCTTTCCCGAACACGTCAAGGCGGACTGGTGGGCCTGGCCGGGCACGTTGTTCCTGATCGCGGGCGAATATAACAAGACCCTGTTCGTCTGGACCCGCCATCGCCTGGTGGACCTGGCGCTGTGGATCGGACGCGGCGGCAAGAACCAGGATCGGAGTCGTTCATCGTGATCGTGCTGCGCTCGCTTTTGTTCAATGTTTATTTCTTCACGCTGACGGCGGCGGGCCTGCTCGGCTATTGGGTTCTGCTGCCGCTGTCGCGCGCGACGTTCCAGAACGCCGTGCGGCTGTGGCAGCGGCTGGTGTTCGGCGGCCTCAAGGTCCTGTGCGGCATCACGTGGGAGGTGCGCGGGCGCGAGCGCATCCCCAAGGGCGCGGCGGTGTTCGCCTGCAAGCACCAGTCGGCCTGGGACACGATGGCGTTCTACGCGTTGGTCGCCGATCCGGCCTATGTCCTGAAGAAGGAGCTGACCCAGATTCCCTTCTGGGGCTGGTACGTGCAAAAGACCCGCCAGATCGTGGTCGACCGCCGTGCGGGCATGAAGGCGCTGAAAGACCTGGCGGCGTTCGCCAAGACCCTTCTTGCCGAGGGTCGCCAAGTGGTGATCTTTCCGCAAGGGACGCGGGTCGCGCCGTCAGGCGGGCGAATGAAAGACTCGCCCGGCGGCGTCATGCCGTCAGGCATGCATTCGCATGACCGCCCCTATCAGCCCGGCGTCTACGCGATTTACGACAGTGCCGACGCGCCGGTTTTTCCGGTCGCGCTGAACTCAGGATTGTTCTGGGGCCGGCGGAATTTTCGCAAATACCCGGGCACCATCACGCTTGAGATTCTGGAACCGATGCCGAAGGGCATGGACCGCAAGCCCTTCACCGCCGAGTTGGAGCGCCGGATCGAGGCGGCGTCGACCCGCCTGGCCGAGGAGGCGCGCCAGGTTTCCGGGGCTGCCGCGCGGGTGACGGCCGCTGGTCTCGGCTTGCTCCGGCGGCCGTTTGGTCGTAATATCTGACTAGCTAGTCAGAACGAGGAAC
>CAYIQU010000429.1:0-2164 GCA_964365645.1 uncultured Hyphomicrobiales bacterium
GTCTTGGCCGCCCGCGCGGCCTTGCGGCCGGGATGCTCGCCTTCGACGAGTTTTTCGGCCGCGCCCTTGGCGTGGATGTGGGCGACGGCGGCCTTGGGCGCGCCGGTGTCTTTGGCGGCGGCGGCAGAGCGGTCGGCGGCCTGAACCTCGGCGTCGTCGTCGCTTGACGGCGCGGACGCGGTCGAGGCGTTGGCGGAATTTCCGGTATTGTCGTTGGCGTTTTCCCGGCGAGGGGACTGGGCCGGGGCGGGACGGTCGTCGGCGCTTTTCGCGGCGGGCGGCGGGGCGCTCTCGAAGCGGGCCGGATCGTCGGCGCGGACGGGAAGGGGGCGCTCCATGGGCGCCGGCGCGTAACTCTCGCGGGAAGCCGGCGGCACCGTCGCGGCGGGGATCATGGCCAGCGGCAAGGCGTGGTTGGCCTTGGCGGCGCCTTTGTTCAGGAACTGGGTGAACGCCTGGGAAAAGGCCTGGGCCAGCGTCGTCGCCGGCGACGGCGCGGAATCCTTGCCGGCTTGGATCGCCTGGGCGACGGGGCTCGAGGTCTTGATCTTGACGTTCAGGTCTTCCATCGGTCGGGGTCCTTTTTCGCGCGGTCTCCACACGGCCCAAAACAAACACTCCGGGCCGACGCGGCCTTTCCTCGCAAGGGACGTGCCAGAGGCTTGGAATTCTCTAACTATCTGAAATAACTATTATTTTTTGTTCTTGAGGATGGCCTGTCCCAGGCCGCCCCTGGCCGGGGGGAACTTCCGTCCCCGGGAATGCGGCAAAAAATGCCGCAAGCAAAAGAACAACCCGCGCAAACGGTCGTGCCCAGCGGGGAACCTTCGGGGAAAATAGCTACCGTCGGCCGCCGGCGGTCTGACGCTAACATCTTGCTTTAACTGGATATTTCTTGGACGATACGCCGACAAACCTGCGAATGCGAAGGCACAGAGGCCCACGTTCATGACCCGGACCGACCCGACATCCTTTGAAGAAGAGATCGATCGCGTCTTTGAGGCCCTGGCCGAATTCGATAGCGAAAAGGCTGTCGAGCACGCCGAGGCCGCGCGCCGGCTGAACCCGGATTCCGTCGAGCCCCTGTTCGCGTTCGGGCTCTCCGCCATGCTTCACAACGATATCGGCGCGGCGATGCGGTTCATGGAGGAAGCGCACAAACTCGATCCCGAGGGACGGGAAATCGCCGAAGTCCTCGCCGCGCTGCACGGCCGCGCGGGGAATCTATCGGAAAGTCTTTACTACACCAAGTTGTCGATCGTTTTGGACGAAAACCCGCGGTTGGCCAAGATTTTGCCGGAAGCCCTTCGCGATTTCGAGGCCAATGTCGGGCACGCGCGGCATTCGGCCTATTTGGTGGACGCCAACATCGAATTCTTCCTCAGGCGGTTCGACCAGGTCGCGGATTTATGTCGGCGTGAGTTGGAATTGCGCCCGGGAGGGACCGGGGCGTATCAGTTGATGGGCCGGGCGTTGCTTGAGCTGGGACGCTACGAGGAAGCGGTTCAAGCGCTGGAAACGGCGGCACGGCTTGCCCCCGGGGACGCCCTGGGGTTCGTTTATCTTGCCGAGGGATTGCGCAAACAAGGACGCCTGGATCTCGCGCTCGACTGTTGCCGCGAGGCGGTGCGGCTCGATCCCGCCTCGGCGGCGGCGCGGGGGCAGCTTCTGACCACGCTTGCCTATTGTCCGGCCGACCAGTGGCGGACGTATCCCGACGCGGCGTAGGCCGCCATTGACGTCATCGCCCCGGGGCCCCGGCCGGCGCCGCCGCCGCCGGTCATCGACGCCAAAACGGTTGATGCGAACAGGCGCGACAAAATCCGCGTCGGATACTTGATCGATGAAACCACGATGCTGCGCGATATCGGCTTTGTGGAAACCGTTCTCGCGCACCGGAACCGCGGCCGGTTCTATTCGTATGTCTATCAGCAATACAGCCGGCCGCTGGGCGATACGGCGCGGTTGAAAAACGAAGCCGATGACTGGCGGCTGGTCTACAACATCGACGATGAGACGCTCGCCCATATCATCGCCAACGACGCCCTCGACGTGCTGGTTGACTTGTGCGGCGCGGCGGCCGGCCGGCCGGCCCGGCGCGCCCGCCGGCCGGCACCGGGACAGGTGAGTTGGCGCGGGTTGCCCCAGGGGAGTCTGCCGGGAA
>CAYIQU010000430.1:0-2161 GCA_964365645.1 uncultured Hyphomicrobiales bacterium
AACCGTAATGGTGGGGGGGGGGGGGCGGGGGCTAAGCCCCGCGCGAATATTCTTGTGGCGCCCGTCCCGGGGGGCGCGGCGGCTGGTCGGCCACCAGCAGCTCGAACACCATCTTGCGCGCCGACGCCGCCCGGGCGCTCGCCGTCTTGACCTTCATGCCGGCCGAGGGCTTGCGGATGCAGGACGCCGCCAGCACCCGCTCGCCTTCGATCTCGACGACGCAGGCGCGGCAATTGCCGTCGGCGCGGTAGCCCGGCTCGGCCGAGTGGCACAGATGCGGGATCGCCGTTCCCTGGCGGCGGGCGACGTCCCAGAGGGTCTCGCCCGCTTCGGCGGTGACGGCCTTGCCGTCGAGTTCGAAGGCGATGCGGTCGGTCATTTCAGCGCCTCGGGGAAATACTTGAGAACGCACCGGATCGGGTTCGCGGCCGCCTGGCCCAATCCGCAGATCGAGGCGTCCGCCATCGCGCCGGCCAATTCGCCGAGCAGGCCCGCGTCCCATTTTTTCTTTTCCATCTCGGCGACGGCTTTTTCGGTGCCGACGCGGCAGGGCGTGCACTGGCCGCAGCTTTCGTCCTCGAAAAAGCGCATCAGGTTCAGCGCCGCGGCGCGGATGTCGTCCTTGTCGGAGAGGACCACCACCGCCGCCGAGCCGAGAAAACACCCGTGTTTTTCAAGCCGGCCGAATTCCAAGGATTCGTCGCCCATGCTCGCGGGCAGGATGCCGCCCGAGGCCCCGCCCGGCAGATACGCCTTGAAGGCGTGGCCGTCCTGCATCCCGCCGCAATGATCCGCGATCAGGCGGCGAACCGAAATCCCGGCCGGCGCCAGCTTGACGCCCGGATTTCTCACCCGGCCCGAAACCGAATAGCTGTGCAGCCGGCCGCCGTCGCCGCGAGTCGCGAACCACGACGCGCCCTTCTCGACGATGTCGCGCAGCCAGTAGAGCGTTTCGACGTTCTGCACCAGGGTGGGGCGGCCGAACAGGCCCTTTTCGGCGACGTAGGGCGGGCGATGGCGCGGCAGGCCGCGCTTGCCCTCGATGCTTTCCAGCATCGCCGATTCCTCGCCGCAGATATAGGCGCCGGCGCCGCGCCGCACATGGATGGGCGCGTGCGTGTCCAGCCCCGCGGCGCGGACTTTTTCCAATTCGGCGAGAAGCATCCGGCGAATCCCGCCGTATTCATCGCGCAGATAGACATAAATCGCCTCGGCGCCCACCGCCCAGGCCGCCAGCAGCATTCCCTCGACGACCCGATGCGGATCGGTTTCCAGGTAATGGCGATCCTTGAAGGTGCCGGGCTCGCCCTCGTCTGCGTTGACCGCCATCAAGCGCGGCCCGGGATAGCCGCGCACGATCCCCCATTTGCGCCCCGTCGGGAATCCGGCGCCGCCGAGTCCGCGCAAGCCCGACTCGCTCAAGAGCGCGATCACGTCCTCGGGCGTGCGCTCGCCCTTGAGGCCGCTTTTGAGCAGCGCGTAGCCGCCGTCGGCGACGTAGGCCTCGAAGCCGCGCGCGGCGGCCGGCAGGGGCGCGGACGCGGCTCCGCGGGCGATCGCCGCCGCCGCCGAATCCGCCGTCGCGGCGCCGATCGGGCAATGGCCCACTTGCGCCGCCGGAGCCTTGTCGCAAAGCCCCATGCACGGCGCGCGCACGACGCGGGCCTTGCCCTTGAGCGATGCGGCAAGCTCGTCGAGCAATTCCCGCGCCCCGGCCATTTCGCAGCTCAAGCTGTCGCACACTCGAACGGTGATCGCGAGCGGCGAGGCCTCCTC
The DNA here is from genome assembly GCA_964365645.1 of uncultured Hyphomicrobiales bacterium. GTDB lineage: Bacteria > Pseudomonadota > Alphaproteobacteria > Rhodospirillales > 2-12-FULL-67-15 > 2-12-FULL-67-15. The sequence goes on from CAYIQU010000430.1 coordinate 1,777, forward strand.
TTCCCGCACCACGTCGAAGTGGGCGTAGAACGTCGCGACCTCGTAAACCTCGGCCATCGCGAGGCGCATCTCATGGGCCAGCGCGGCCAGGTGCGCCGCCGCGATATGCCCGAAGCGGTCCTGAATCAGGTGCAGATGCTCGATCAGAAGATCGCGCCGGCGCGGCCTCTCGCCCAACAAGGCGCGGACCTCGGCCAGCGCCGCCGGGTCTACTTGGCGGCCTTTCGGTGTCACGCGGGTCTTGCGGGTGCTCATTAAGGCCGTTTCCTCGTCCTTCGCCGCGAAGCGAATCGTACCGCCAAGGCTCCCGTCGAGACAACCGCAGCCGAATAGGGTCTATTCGACCAAGGGCCTTATTTGACCAGCGTCACCGGAACGCGCGCCA
>CAYIQU010000431.1:0-2161 GCA_964365645.1 uncultured Hyphomicrobiales bacterium
ACACGCCCTATCAGGCGGAAATCTCGCAAGGGCGGATGGAGGCGCTGCTGGCCTTTCAGCAGACGATCGCCGACTTGACCGGCCTGCCCGTCGCCAACGCCTCGCTGCTCGACGAGGCCACCGCGGCGGCCGAGGCCATGACCCTGATGAAGCGCGTCGCGCGCAAGGACAGCCGCACGCTCTTCGTCGCCGCCGATTGCCATCCGCAGACGATCGCGGTCCTCGAGACCCGCGCCGAGCCGCTGGGGCTGGAGCTGCGCGTCGGCGATCCGGACCGGGATCTCGATTGCGCCGCCATGTTCGGAATCCTGCTGCAATACCCCGGCACGACGGGCTTGGTTCGGGACTATCGGGCGCTCATCGAGAAAGCGCACGCCGCCGGCGCGCTGGTCTGCGTCGCCGCCGATCTCCTGGCGCTGGCGCTGTTGACGCCGCCCGGCGAATGGGGCGCCGACGTGGCCGTCGGCAGCGCCCAGCGTTTCGGCGTGCCGATCGGCTTCGGCGGCCCGCACGCCGCCTTCATGGCGGTGCGCGACGAACACAAGCGCCAGATGCCCGGCCGCCTGATCGGCGTGTCCATCGACGCGCGCGGCAAGCCCGCGTTGCGCCTCGCCCTGCAGACCCGCGAGCAGCACATCCGCCGCGAAAAGGCGACCAGCAACATCTGCACCGCCCAGGTCCTGCTCGCCAACATGGCGGCGTTCTACGCCATCTATCACGGCCCCGAGGGCCTGAAGCGCATCGCGCGGCGCACGCACCGCCTGGCGGCGATCCTGGCCGCGGGCCTCGCGAAACTGGGCGTCGCGGTCGCGCCCGGCGCTTTCTTCGACACCATCGTCGTTCGCGCGGACGTCGCCGTTATCGCCGCCGCGCGCCGCGAGGGCCTCAATCTGCGCGATTTCGGCGACGCCGTCGATGGGGACGGGCGCATCGGCATCGCCACCGACGAGACCACCGTCGAGGACGACCTGATCCGCGTTTGGACCGCGTTCAACAAGGGCCGCAAGCCCGGCTTCATGCCCGCCGATCTCGACGCCGCCACGCCCGACGCCTTTCCCGACGCGTTGCGCCGCGCCAGCCCGTTCCTGACGCACCCGGTCTTCAATTCGCACCATTCGGAAACGGCGATGGTGCGCTATCTGAAGCGCCTGGAGGACCGCGACATCGCGCTCAACCGCGCCATGATTCCCTTGGGCTCGTGCACCATGAAGCTGAACGCCGGCGCCGAGATGCTGCCCATCACCTGGCCCAACTTCGCCAACCTGCATCCCTTCGCGCCCTTGGATCAGGCCCGTGGCACGCTGGAAATGGTCGCCGAATTGGAAGAGCGCCTGCGGCGGATCACCGGCTTCGCCGCCGTGTCCTTGCAACCCAACGCCGGATCGCAGGGCGAGTACTCGGGCCTTCTGGTGATCCGCAAGTACCACGCCGTCCGCGGGCAAAAGGGCCGCGACGTCTGCCTGATCCCCGCCAGCGCGCACGGCACTAATCCCGCCAGCGCGACCATGGCCGGCCTAAGCGTGGTGGTGGTGGCGTGCGACGAGCGGGGCAACATCGATCTCGGCGACCTCGCCGCCAAGGCGGCGCAATATAAGGACCGGCTCGCCGCCCTGATGGTCACCTATCCCTCCACCCACGGCGTGTTCGAGGCCGGCATCCGCGACATCTGCCGCATCGTCCACGACCACGGCGGCCAGGTCTACATGGACGGCGCCAATTTGAACGCGCTGGTCGGCTATTGCCGGCCGGCCGAGCTGGGCGCCGACGTGATGCACATGAACCTGCACAAGACCTTCGCCATTCCGCACGGCGGCGGCGGCCCCGGCGTCGGCCCGATCGGCGTCGCGGCGCACCTGGCGCCGTACCTGCCCAACCATCCCTTGGTGGCCGAAGCGGGACCGAAGGACGGCATCGGCCCCGTGGCGGCGGCGCCGTGGGGTTCGGCCGGCGTGCTCGCCATCAGTTGGTCCTACGCGGCGCTGATGGGCAGCCAGGGCCTGAAGCGCGCGACCGAGGTCGCGGTCTTGAGCGCCAACTACATCGCCCGCCGGCTGGCCGCCCATTATCCGGTTCTCTATACCGGCCAGAACGGATTGGTGGCCCACGAGTGCATCCTGGACACCCGGCCCCTGAAGGACACCAGCGGCGTCATGGCGGAAGA
>CAYIQU010000432.1:0-2160 GCA_964365645.1 uncultured Hyphomicrobiales bacterium
CTTCTCTTCTTCCTCGTCGTCCCGGCGGCGATGGTGATCTACGTCGCCTTCACCGAAAAGGGGACCGGCGTCTTTACTTTGGTCAACTTCGTCGATTTCTTCGCCACCGACCTGCTGATGCAGTCGTTCTGGAACTCGATCTGGGTGGCGGGCATGACGGTGCTGCTGGCCAGCGTGTTCGCCCTGCCGCTGGCGGCGATTACGACCCTGTTCCGCTTTCGCGGCGCGGTGCTGATCCAGACGCTGGGTATCGTTCCCCTGATCATGCCGCCGTTCGCGGGCGCGGTGGCGATGCAGCTTCTGTTCGGCCGCAACGGCACCGTCAACCTGCTGCTCGACGATTGGTTCGGCGTCAAGATCCCGTTCATGGAGGGGCTGAACGGCGTCATCTTCGTCCAGGCGATCCATTATTTTCCCTTCATCCTGGTCAACCTCTCGACCGCGTTGCGGACCATCGACCAGGCGATGGAGGAGGCGGCGCAAAATCTCGGCTGCTCCGGCTTCCGGCTGTTCCGGCGGATCGTCTTTCCGCTCGCCTTGCCGGGCTACGTCGCCGGCGGCGCGCTGGTTTTCCTCAAGGTGTTCGACGACTTGGCGACGCCGCTTCTGCTCAACGTCAAGGACATGCTGGCGCCGCAGGCGTATTTGCGGATTACCGCCATCGGCATCGACGACCCGATGGGCTACGTGATCGCCGTGATCCTGGTGCTGATTTCGGTGGCGGCGATGGCGCTGTCGGCGCGCGCGCTGAAAGACGGCGACTTCGCCACCACCCAGCGGGGCGGCGGCGGCCTGGCCCGCCGGTCGATGACCGGGTCCGAGGAAGTCGTCGCCTACGCGACGGTGATCGCGATCCTGACGCTGGTGCTGGCGCCGCACGTCGGGCTTTTGCTGCTGTCGCTGGGGACCATCTGGTCGTTCAGTCCGCTGCCCGACGCCTACACCCTCGAGCACTATCGGACCGTCTTCGCCGAAAGCGCCGGCTACATCAAGAACACGGTTCTGTACGCGGGACTCGCCGCCGGGATCGACGTCGTCGTCGGCGGCGCGATCGCCTACATCGTTTTGCGCACGCGGCTGGCCGGCCGCCAGGGACTCGATCTCTTGGCGACGGCGGCGCTGGCGGTGCCGGGCGTCGTGTTGGGCATCGGCTACTTGCGCACCTACTACGGCGTGACGCTGCCCGACGGCACGCCGATGGCGACGCTGTGGATCATGATCGTTCTGGCGCTGGCGGTGCGGCGCCTGCCCTATGCCTTGCGCGCCATCGCCGCCGCGCTGCACCAGATTTCCGTGTCGCTGGAAGAAGCGGCCGAGAACCTGGGCGCGACCAAGTTCCGCACCGTGCGCCGCGTGCTGGTGCCGCTCGCCACCGGCGGGATCATGGCCGGGTTCGTCACCAGCTTCGCCACGGCGGCGGTCGAATTGTCGGCGACCATGATGCTGGTGCAAGGCACCGCCGACGCGCCGCTCGCCTACGGCCTCTACGTCTACATGCAATCGCCGGCCGGGCGCGGCCCGGGCGCGGCCTTGGGCGTGATCGCCGTCTTGATCGTCGCCGTGTGCGCGTACCTGTCGCATCGCGTCATCCAGCACAGCGGCGCCGGCCAAGGGGGAGAGCGATGAGCGAAGCCATCAGGGGAACTTCCGCCGACGTGCGGATCGAGGACGTGGATCTGTTCTACGGCTCCAACCACGTCCTCAAGAACATCGATATGGACATCCGTCCCGGCGAATTTTTCGCCTTCCTCGGGCCCTCGGGGTGCGGCAAGACCACGCTCTTGCGCCTGATCGCCGGCTTCGCCCGGGCGCAGCGGGGCCGGGTGCTGGTCTCGGGCGAGGACATTTCGGACCGGCCGCCGTGGCGGCGCGACGTCGGGCTGGTGTTCCAGTCCTACGCCTTGTGGCCGCACATGACGGTCCGGCGCAACGTCGCCTTCGGGCTGGAGGAACGCAACGTCCCGCGCGCCGAGATCGCCCGGCGCGTCGACGCGGTGCTCGACCTGGTCGGCCTCGGGGAGTTGGCTGAGCGCCGCCCGGCGCAGTTGTCCGGCGGCCAGCAGCAGCGAGTCGCGCTGGCCCGCACCATCGTCGTCCAGCCGAAGGTCCTGCTGCTGGACGAGCCGCTGTCGAACCTGGACGCCAAATTGCGCGTGCGGA
>CAYIQU010000433.1:0-2147 GCA_964365645.1 uncultured Hyphomicrobiales bacterium
TGCTCGCCAAGGCCATCGCCGGCGAGGCCAAGGTGCCGTTCTTCTCCATTTCCGGCTCCGACTTCGTCGAGATGTTCGTCGGCGTCGGCGCTTCGCGCGTGCGCGACATGTTCGAGCAGGGCAAGAAGAACGCGCCTTGCATCATCTTCATCGATGAAATCGACGCGGTCGGCCGTCATCGCGGCGCCGGACTGGGCGGCGGCAACGACGAACGCGAACAAACCCTCAATCAGTTGCTGGTCGAGATGGACGGCTTCGAATCCAATGAGGGCGTGATTCTGATCGCCGCCACCAACCGGCCCGACGTGCTCGACCCGGCGCTGCTGCGTCCCGGCCGGTTCGACCGCCAGGTGGTGGTGCCGAACCCCGACATTCTCGGGCGGGAAAAAATCCTGCGCGTGCACATGGCCAAGGTTCCCCTGGCGCCCGACGTCGATCCCAAGGTCATCGCCCGCGGCACGCCGGGATTTTCGGGCGCCGATCTCGCCAACCTGGTCAACGAGGCGGCGCTGCTGGCCGCCCGGCGCGGCCGGCGGGTCGTCACCATGGACGAATTCGAATTCGCCAAGGACAAGGTCCTGATGGGCGCCGAGCGGCGCTCGATGGTCATGAGCATCGAGGAAAAGAACCTGACCGCCTATCACGAGGCCGGGCACGCGCTGGTCACGCTCAGCCTGCCCAAGACCGACCCGCTGCATAAAGTGACCATTATCCCGCGCGGCCGCGCGCTCGGCGTCACCATGTCGTTGCCCGAGCGCGACCAGCACAGCTATTCCAAGCTGCAACTCGAATCGCGGTTGGCGATCATGTTCGGCGGCCGCATCGCCGAGGAAATGACGTTCGGACCCGAGAACGTCACCACCGGGGCGTCCAACGACATCCAGCAGGCGACCTCGCTGGCGCGGCGCATGGTCACCGAGTTCGGATTCAGCGACAAGCTGGGGCCCTTGCGCTACAGCTCGGACGAAGAGGAGATTTTCCTCGGCCATTCGGTGGCGCAGCGCAAGAACGTCTCGGACGCGACCGCCAAGGTCATCGACGACGAAATCCGTCTCCTGATCGACAACGCCGAGGTCGCCGCCCGGAAGATCCTGAACGAGCGCCGCGGCGATCTGGAAACGATCGCCAAGGCGCTGCTTGAGTACGAAAGCCTGTCCGGCGACGAAATCCAGGCGCTGCTGCGCGGCGAAAGCATCGTTCGCCCCGAGGACCCCCCGTCGTCCGCCGATCGCGGCGCCGGACGCCGGGCCTCGGTGCCGACCAGCGGCGGCAAGGGTCGCGACCCGCGCCGGCCCATCGGCCAGGCGCCGCAAACCGAGCCCTGACCGGCTCCGGTCAGGCGCTGATGGCCAAACCGACCGTATTCGCCGGACTTTCCTTGGCGCGGCCCCTGATCATGGGCGTCGTCAACGTCACGCCCGACAGTTTCTCCGACGGCGGCGAAACGATGGACGCCGACGCGGCCGTCGCGCGGGGCCGGGCGTTGCTGGCGGCCGGCGCCGATATCGTCGACGTGGGCGGCGAGTCGACCCGGCCCGGCGCCTTACCCCTCGACCCCCGAGACGAATCCGCCCGCGTGGTCCCCGTGATCCGCGCGCTGGCCGCCGCCGGCGCGGTCGTTTCGGTGGATACCCGCAACGCCCGGACCATGGCGGCGGCGCTGGATGCCGGCGCCGGGATCGTCAACGACGTGACCGCGCTTACGGGTGACCCGGACGCGCTCGCCCTGGTCGCCCGGCGCGGCGCGTCCGTCGTCTTGATGCACATGCGGGGCGATCCTCGCACCATGCAGGACGCTCCCCGCTACGACGACGTCGTTGGGGACGTGGCCGATTATCTTGCCGGCCGGGTCGAGGCCTGCGCGCGCGCCGGAATCCCGCGCGCGAAGATCGCGATCGATCCCGGCATCGGCTTCGGCAAGACGGTGGAACACAACGTCGCGCTGATCGCGGGTCTCGATCGCCTGGCGGCGCTCGGTTGCGCCGTTCTGCTGGGGGTGTCGCGCAAAAGCTTCATCGGCCGCTTGAGCCGGGGCGAGGATGCCAAGAACCGCCTTTCCGGCTCGCTCGCCGCCATGCTGGCCGGAGTCGCGCGCGGCGCCGATATCGTGCGCGTTCACGACGTCGCCGAAACCCGCCAGGCGCTGG
>CAYIQU010000434.1:0-2146 GCA_964365645.1 uncultured Hyphomicrobiales bacterium
CGTCGAAGCCGCATTCGTAGGCCGAGGTCTTTTCCGCGTCCGGTTTCTGGCGGGCGACGATCAGGGACGCGACAAGGGCGCCGCCGGCGATAACGACCGCGATGCCGAGAAAGATCAGGATCGGCAGGTAGTTGGCGAGAAGAGCGTCCATCCCTGGTCTCATGCTGGCGGGGCCTTGGTTTGCGTTTATGGGCTTGAGCCGGTTCGATCCGTCCCCACCCCTTTTCCCCTCGCCGCCCCGAACCGGCGTTCGAACCAGCCCGGGAAAGCCCGACGACGGCCGGGAGTTTAGGCCAGTTAAGTGGGCGCTTCAATGGCGACCGCGCCGGCGCAACCCCTTAACGCGCAAGGCGAATCGGGTCGCGGGCGGGATCTAAAAATTAAGGTGGGAACGCGAAGGAAAAGTGGCGGGAGTGACGGGACTCGAACCCGCGACCTCTGCCGTGACAGGGCAGCGCTCTAACCAACTGAGCTACACCCCCGCGGATCGCGGGGTACTGCCCCCCGCGGAAGGGCCATCGGTTTAATCCAGCCCTCCGGGGGTGTCAAGAAAGGGTGTCAAGAAAGAGCCCCGGCCGGAAAAGGCGCGGGAAATGGTGGGCGATGACAGACTCGAACTGCCGACATCCTCGGTGTAAACGAGGCGCTCTACCAACTGAGCTAATCGCCCGGACGCCCGCTTCGTCCTCCGCCCGGAAGACGGATGCTCTAGTTGACGGCGTCTTTGAGGGCTTTCGCCGCCCGGAACTTAGGGGTCTTGGAGGCCGCGATCTGAATCGCCTCGCCGGTCCGGGGATTGCGGCCGGTGCTGGCCGCGCGCTTGGTGACCACGAAGGCGCCGAACCCGGAAAGGCGGACTTCATCGCCCTTGGTCAGGGACTTGGTGATCACGTCGATCATGCCGTCGACGACCCGGCCCGCGTCCGCTTTCGACAGCCCACCCGCGGCCGACAGCGCGTCGATCAGTTCTTCCTTGTTCATCGGAACCCCCTGCGTTGAATGACCCGTTACGACACCGTTTCCGACCGCACCCGCTCCTTAGGCCGCGGAATTCCGCCGATTTTAGGGGCGGGATTCGAAGCCGGTCAACGCCAAGGGCCGATTCGTCAACCCCTTCAATGGGTAATGACGCCGCCGACGTCGTCCTCGTCCCCGCCTTTTCCGGCCACCGCGGTGTTTGCCGCCTCGGCCGATTCGTCCCACTCAATGGGAGTCAGCGGCCGAACCAGGGCGCGCTTGAGGACTTCGTCCACGGTCGCGACCGGGACGATGTCGAGTCCGCGTTTGACGTTGTCGGGAATTTCATCCAGGTCCTTTTCGTTCTCCTTGGGGATGAGAACGGTTTTCAATCCGCCGCGCAGCGCCGCCAGCAGCTTTTCTTTCAAGCCGCCGATGGGCAGCACCCGGCCGCGCAGGGTGATCTCGCCGGTCATGGCGACGTCGCGACGCACGGGATTGCTCAGCAGCACGGAGACGATGGACGTCACCATGCCGACGCCGGCCGAGGGGCCGTCCTTGGGCGTCGCGCCCTCGGGCACGTGCACGTGAATGTCGCGCTTGGTGAAGATGGTCGGCACGATCCCGAACTGGACCGAGCGGGACTGGACATAGGACTTGGCGGCCTGGATCGATTCCTGCATGACGTCGCCGAGCTTGCCGGTGATGATCATGCGCCCCTTGCCCGGCACCATGACCGCCTCGATCGACAGAATCTCGCCGCCGACCTCGGTCCAGGCCAAACCGGTGGTGACGCCGACCAGGTCGTCTTCCTCGATCTCGCCGAAACGGAAGCGCCGCACGCCGGCGTACTTTTCCAGATTCTTGCCGGTGACGTGGACGGCCTTGCGCTTTTCGCCCTTGGTCGAGACGATCTTGGTCGAGACGATTTCCTTGACCGCCTTGCGGATCAGGTTGGCGAGTTCGCGTTCCAGGTTGCGAACGCCGGATTCGCGGGTGTAGTAGCGAATCAAGTCGCGCAGCGCCGTTTCCGAAATGGTCCACTCGTCGGCCTTCAAGCCGTGCGCCTCGAGCTGCTTCGACATCAGGTGGCGCTTGGCGATTTCGACCTTCTCGTCCTCGGTGTAGCCGGCGAGCCGGATGGTCTCCATCCGATCGAGCAGCGCCGGCGGCATGTTAAGGGTGTTCG
>CAYIQU010000435.1:0-2142 GCA_964365645.1 uncultured Hyphomicrobiales bacterium
GCGCGCCGCCCCTGACGTCGGCCCGGCGAACGCCGATCACGACCTCCTCGCCGGCCTCGAGTCCGGAAACGATGTGCGCCTGAACCCGGTTCCGGACTCCGATCTTGACCCGGCGCGGCGTCGGCTTGCCGTCCTTCATCACCAGGACGGTCCCTTCCCCTTCGCCTTTCGACGCGGCCTCGGGCGCTCCCTTGGTCGGTGCCTTGGACGCTTTCCGCGCGCCCGGCGGCCGGGCGGCGCCGCGGTCGAACTGTTCGGCCATGACCAGCGCCGTGACCGGAACCAGGACCGCGTCCTTGGCCGCGTCGTGAACGAAGAAGACCTGCGCCGACATCTGGATGCCCAGCGTGCCGTCGGGATTGGGCACGTCGAACAGGGCGTTGTAGAGCACGACGTTGTTGACCACTTCGGGCGTCGGCAAAATCTGGTGCAGGTTGCCGTACCAGCGGCGGTTGGGCTGTCCCAGCGTGGTGAAGTAGACGTCCTGGCCGATCTTCAGGCGGTTGACGTCGGCTTCCGACACCTGCGTCCACACCGTCATGGTCGACAGATCGGCGATGCGCAGGATGACCGGCGCCTGCTGGCTGGCGTTGATCGTCTGTCCCTGGCGGGCCGGTTGCGTGACGACCGTGCCGTTCATGGGCGCGTAGATCCGGGTGTAGCCGAGATTGGCTTCGTCGCCCTTCAAGGTCGAGGCGATCTGCTGGATTTGCGCCCGAAGCTGCGACACCTGCGCCTGGGCCGCCTTCCACGCCGCCTCGGCGCTTTGGAACGCTTCCTCGCTGGTGGCGTTGGCGGCGCGCATCCGGCGCTGGCGTTCGTACAATTCCTTGGTCAAGGCGAGCTGGCTTTGCTTTTCGGCCAGTTGCGCGTGCAGGCTTTGCAACTGGGCGCGGCCGGCGTCGACCTTGGTGCCGTAAAGGGTCGGGTCGATCTCGGCGAGCGGCTGGCCGGCGGTGACGGCATCGCCGATCTGCACGAAAATCCGGCGCAACTGTCCGGAGACCTGGGTGCCGACGTCCACGTAGTCGCGCGGCTGGAAGGTGCCGAGCGCGGTGGTGGTGTCTTCCAAGTCCCCGCGCTGCGCCTTGGCGGTCAGCCATGACGGGGCATCGCCGCCCGAGGTCCGCAACAGGTAAAACCCGACGCCGCCAGCCAGGGCGAGAACCGCCGCGACGACGAGAACCGGGGGCTTGCGAAGGGACTGAATGGTCAGGCCGAACATGGCTTTGGGGCCGGAGGACGACGACGGAAAAGGTGAGGCACGGCGTTGCTTTCGTCGAGCCCGCGGATGGTAACATATCGTATCGCCGCCGCCGGATTCGGGCGGCGGAATCGCCGCCCGTGGGCACGGCCCCGACCGGCCGCGAGGACCGCCCGCCGCCGCCGCGATGCGACGCCAAAGGACGCCGCGATTCGCCTGCCCGCCCACCCGGCCGAAGCGGATTTGCCTTCCTTGGCCGCTGGCTTTATCCTGGGCCGGACCGGTACAAATAATCGTTGGAAAACAAGGCCGTGGCCGAAACCCCCGATCCCCTTCTCCAAGAAATCGACGACGACCTTCGCCGGGAACGCCTGGCCAAGCTCTGGAAACGCTACGGCAACGCCGTGATCGGCGTCGCGCTGGCGATGATCGTCGGCGTCGCCGGCCACCAGGGCTGGAAAGGCTACGACCTGTCCCAGCGCCGGGACGCGTCCCAGCGCTATGCCGAAGCCGTGCGAATCGCCGCCCGGAACAACGCCGCCGAAACCGAAAAGGCCTTCGCCCAACTCGCCCAAAGCGCGCCCGCGGGCTATGCGATGATCGCCCGCTTCCGCGAGGCCGCGCTGGCCGCCCAACAAGGCGACGGGCCGCGCGCCGCGTCGCTCTATCGCCGGCTGGCCGGCGACGGCGGCCTCGACGCCCCTTACCGCGACCTTGCCCTGATGCTGGCCGTGCTGGCCGACGCCGACCGGGGCGAACCCAAGGCGCTGCGCCAGGAGATCGGCCGGCTGACCGCCGACGCCAGCCCCTGGCGGCACGTCGCCCGCGAAATGGCCGCGCTGCTCGCCCTGCGCGCCGGCGAGACGGGCGGCGCGCTGGCCGAGTTCCGCCGCCTGGCCGAGGACGCGACCGCGCCCGCCACCCTCAAGGCCCGGGCG
>CAYIQU010000436.1:0-2142 GCA_964365645.1 uncultured Hyphomicrobiales bacterium
ACGATATCGACGTAGCAACCCCGTTCACGCGGCCGCGCCTCGAGATCGAAAGCGCCCTGGCCGGTGTGCCGCCGAACTCGGCCGATGAGGTGCGCGAGCGTGACCATGAGAGCGTAGGAATCGCCGTGCATCCATTGGGGCAAGCCGGTCATCGTGACCGGGATGCCCTCGCCGTCGCGCACCCGGCGGATGACGCAATTGAACAAATCGAGCGAGTGAAGATCGCCCATGACCGAGGAATCGCCGATGAGTCCCCGGTGTTCCTGCGCCAGCGCGGCGAGGCGGTCGCTGAGTTGAGTGCTCTCGTTGACGACGATGGATTCGAAGGCCCGGCGCTGGTCCGGCGGCATTTCCGGATGGGCGACAAGCGTTTCCGCGGCGGCGCGCAGGTTCGCGATCGGCCCGCGCACCCCCTCGATCGCCGCCCGCAACAGGGCATCGCGCTCGCCCAACGCCGCGATCCGTTCGGTCGCGTCGGCGAGCGTCAGCACGTAGCCCATCACGACATCCCGCTCATCGACGATCAGGCTCATGCGTCCCTGAAGAAGCACGCGCGCGTCGGCGGTCGCGCACACGAAGGTCCCGGTGCCTCGGTGCGCGCCCGACCGGCCGCGGTCGGGCTGGGCCGTCAGCCATTCCAGCACGTGCAGCACCGGCTCGCGCGTGATGAAGCGAAACAGCGTGCGCCCGAGGCCGAACTCCGCCGCGCCGCCCAGGATACGGACGGTCATGTGGTTGTAGAGCAGGATTTCATGGTTGAGGTTGCAGACGATCACGCCTTCGCTCAAATCCCGAAGCAGCGCCTCAAGGCGACCCTTTTGTTCCTCGGCGCGCGCGGTCGCCGCGGCGACCGCGTCGTCGACCACGCCGCGCGCGCGCTGGAACCGCTCCGCGAGCGCGTTGACCGCCGTGGGAAGCGGTTCGAGCAAACGATAGGCGGCCGGATCGATCGGGCCCGCGCCCTTGGCGTCGACCACGAGGCGCACCGCGTCCGCCAGACGCGCGAGGGGGACGACGAACCATCGTCCCAACCGCACGGCGGCGGCCAGCATGACCACGATCACGGCGATGACGAACAACGAACCCTTGAGCGCGCCCGCGTCATCGGGCACGGCCGCCTCCACGGCCGCCCGCGCCGCGACCAGCGCGATGCCGGCGGCCGAAAAAACAAGCGCGATGGCGCGGCCCGGGGTCATGATCTGCGCTCCGCTTCGCGGCCCCCCGTCTACCCGCCGTCGGGACCAAGGATCGTTTTGACGCGCTCGACCAAATCGCGGGTTGAGAACGGTTTCGTGATGTAGTCGTCGGCGCCGAGCGCGAGCGCCTTTTCCCGTTCGACGTCGCGGCTCTTGGCCGTCAACATCAAGATGCGCACCGAGCGCAATTTCGGATCGGCGCGGATCGTCTCGCACACGTGATACCCGTCGAGAGTCGGCATCATGACGTCGAGGATGATCAGGTCGGGGGGGCGTTCGGCGACGGCCTTCACCGCCTCCTCGCCGTTCCGCGCGACGCGCACGTCGTAACCCGCCCGCTTCAACAGGAACTCGAGCGAAAGCACGATATTGGCCTCGTCATCGACGACCAAAACCGAACGATTCATGACTCCCCTTTCCCTTTTCCTCCCGGCCGGCGGCCCCGCGCGCCGCGGCTCAGTATATACCATATAGGGACCAGCCGATTGTCCAAGGCTTACCCCGATCGCGGCCTCGGGCGCGCATTGATCTTTGCCCGCCCCCGGCTTAAATAAGCCCGCGCGCGCCTCCCCCGTCCTTCCCGAGCCCCGGAGAGCTAAGCCCATGGCCGCCTATCAGTACTCCTACGTCATGAAGAACGTCTCCAAGACGTTCCCGGGCGGGCGCGAGATTCTCAAGAACATTACCCTGTCCTTCATGCCCAACGCCAAGATCGGCGTCGTCGGCGTCAACGGCTCGGGCAAGTCGACGCTGCTGAAAATCATGGCCGGGCTGGACCGTGACGTCGGCGGCGAAACCTGGGCGGCCGAAGGGGTGCGGGTCGGCTATCTGTCCCAGGAGCCGGAGCTCGATCCCGCGCTCGACGTCCAGGGCAACGTCACCCAGGGCATGGGCGGGGTCAAGGACCTGCTCGACCGCTTCAACGCGATCAGCGCCGAGTTCGCCG
>CAYIQU010000437.1:0-2127 GCA_964365645.1 uncultured Hyphomicrobiales bacterium
CGATTTTGATTCCGCCCTCGATCGCCTTCATCGTCTATTCGGTGCTGGTGCCGCAAGCGTCCGTTCCGGCCCTGTTCGCGGGCGGCATCGTGCCCGGCCTGATGGCCGGCATGGCGCTGATGATTCCATCCCTGTGGTTCGCCTGGCGCAACAACTGGGGCGGCCGCGCCGACGAAGTCCGCCCGCCGTTCTGGAAATCGCTGAGCGAGGCGGGCTGGGGCCTGGCCGCGCCGGTCATCATCCTGGGCGGCTTGCGCGCCGGCGCCTTCACGCCGACCGAAGCCGCCGTGGTCGCCGCCATCTACGGCTTTTTCGTCGGCATCTTCGTCTACCGCACCATCGACGCCCGCGCGGCGTGGGCCGTGCTGGCCGAGTCGGCCGAGATTTCGGCGGTGGTCATGCTGATCGTGGCGTTGTCGTCGGTGTTCGCGCACGCCGGCTCGACGCTGGGCGTGTTCGACGCCTTCGCCAAGGCCCTAATCGGCACGACCGGCAACGGCGCGGTGATGCTGACCATCATCATGGTCATGCTGCTGATCGCGGGGATGCTGCTCGACGCCATTTCCATCTTCTTCGTCTTCCTGCCGATCCTGATCCCGATCGCGCTCGCCTTCCACTGGGACCTGGTCTGGTTCGGGGTGCTGATCACCATGAATTTGGCCATCGGCCAGTTCACCCCGCCGATGGCCGTCAACCTGATGGTCACCAGCCGGATCGCCGGCGTTTCGATGGAATCGACGGTGCCGTGGGTGCTGTGGATGGTGGCGGCGATGACCGGCGCGATGGCCCTGGTCGCGGCCTTCCCCGAGATCGTCCTGACCCTGCCGCGCATCGCCGGGTTTCAGTAGGCCGGGAACCGCCGAAAGATCATTGTTCCGGCCGGCGGCACTGCAACAGCCGGTGCAGGGCGTCGGGCGCGATGGTCGCGCCCTTGATGTTGGCGCGCCAGATCTCGACGCCATCCAGCTCGGCCCCGGTCAGGTCGGCCCCGCGCAAATCGGTTTCGGTCATTTCCGCCTCGCCCAGCAGGGCGCGGCTCAAGTTGGCGTTGACCAGCGAGGCCTCGGACAAATTCGCCCGGCGCAGGTTGGCGCCTTCGAGATTGGCGCCGGTGAGATCGGCCCGCTTGAGGTCGGCCGCGCGCAAGTCGGCCCCGCGCAAATCGGCGCCGCGCAGATCGTGCCCGATCATCACCGCCCGGCTGCCCGCGCCGCCGCCGATCCAGGCGTGGTGGGAGTCGAGAATGGCGTCGAGAGTCCGTTTGCCGCGTTCGGCCATGGGTCCGGGCCTCCGTCCCCGAAGAGGCGGAAAGTCTAGCGCACGTCGGGCACCGGCGCCGGGATTTTATCGCCCGGGCTGGGTCCGTGGCGGTAGCGCTGCCAGCCCCAGATCGCCAGCCCCAGCGCCAGGCCGGCGGCATCGGTGTAGCCCTCGGGGATGATCAGCAAGATCGCCGCGGCGAACATGACGGCCCGCAAGCCCAAGTCCATCGGGCCGTTCAGCCAGCCCTCGGTCGAGCAGGCCAGGAAGAACACGCCGATCGAGGCGGTGACGAACACCTGCGCGATCTCGGGCCACGGCCCCTGGCCGAGCAAGGCGGGGCTGACGAAGAACATGAACGGCACGATGAAGGTGGCGAGCCCCAGCTTGACCGCGATCCACGACGTTCGCCACGGATCGGCCTGGGCCATGCTGGCCGCGGCGAAGGAGGCCACCGCCACCGGCGGGGTGATCGCCGACATCACCGCGTAATAGAAGATGAACATGTGCGCGACCAAGGGCTCGATGCCCATGCGCACCAACCCCGGCGCGACCACGGCCGCGGCGATGGCGTAGGCCGCCGTGGTCGGCATGCCCATGCCCAAGATCGTCACCACGATCATGGTGAACAGCAGCGCCATGATCTGGCTTTCGCCCGCGATCGCCAGCACCAGGGACGAGAACCGCCCGCCGACGCCGGTCAGCGCGATGATGCCGACGATGATGCCGGCGGCCGCGCAAACCGCGACCAGTTGCATGCAGTCGCGCGCCGCCATTTCGAGCGAATCGAGAATCGCGCGCGGACCCATGCGAAAGCGCGAATCGAGCCAACTGACGACCACGGCGGCCATCATGCCCAGCATCGCG
>CAYIQU010000438.1:0-2124 GCA_964365645.1 uncultured Hyphomicrobiales bacterium
ATGGCCGCCTCGCTGGTGCCGATGCGATTGCACTGGGCGATGAAATCGGCCAGCGCCGCGTCCTTCGCCGCTTCCGCTTGCGCCAGCGGGTGATTGGGCGAAATCGCCAGGAACGACGCGCCGAACAGGGTGTCGGGGCGGGTGGTGAAAACCTCGATCCGCTCGTCCTTTCGCCCGGCGATAGTGAAGAACACCCGCGCGCCCTCGGACCGGCCGATCCAGTTTTCCTGCATCAGCCGGACCCGGTCGGGCCAACGGTCCAGCGTCTTGAGCGTGTCCAGCAAATCGTCGGCGTAGGCGGTGATGCGCAGGAACCACTGGGAGAGCAGCCGCTTCTCGACCGGCGCGCCCGAGCGCCAGCCTTTGCCCTCGATCACCTGTTCGTTGGCGAGAACCGTATGCTCGACCGGGTCCCAGTTGACCCATGATTCCTTGCGATAGACCAGATCGCGCGCCAGGAAATCGAGGAACATCTTTTGTTCGTGCCGGTAATAGTCCGGCTCGCAGGTCGACAGTTCCCGGCTCCAGTCGTAGGACAGGCCCATGCGCTTGAGTTGGCGGCGCATGGCGGCGACATTGTCGCGGGTCCAGGCGGCGGGATGGACCTTGTTCTCGATGGCGGCGTTTTCCGCCGGCAGGCCGAAAGCGTCCCAGCCCATCGGGTGCAGGACGTTGAATCCGCGGGCGCGCTTGTAGCGCGCAACCACGTCGCCCAGGGCGTAGTTGCGGACATGGCCCATGTGGATGCGCCCCGACGGATAGGGAAACATCTCCAGCACGTAGTACTTGGGGCGGGCGGCGTCCTCGCGGGCGGCGAAGGTTTCGCGCTCGGCCCAGGCCGCCTGCCACTTCGCCTCGGTTTCCTGGACGTTGTATTTAGCCATGCGTGCGATCGTCGGTGAGAATTGCGCCGGCCGGGTGGTGCCGTCGAAGGCGGCGAAACGGGATGGGAGATCAGCGCGGTTTCTGCGCCATGGTTTCCTGACGCAATTGGCGGGCGCGGGTCAGGATCGCGTCCTCGATCTTGGACGCGGTTTCCTTCGGGACCGGCGCGTCGCGCCACGCGCCGCCGACGTCGCGCGTTTGGCGGAACGAGGCGACCCGGACCCCGTCGGCCCTGAGCGCGCGGCCCAGGATGTAGACGTTGAGCTTGAACCGTTCGCTGGGCGAATCGGCGAAGGTGTACCAATCGGTCAGGATGACGCCGCCGAAGGCGTCGGCCGAGTTGATCGGCATGAAGGCGAGCGTATCGAGCGACGCGCGCCACAGGAAGCTGTTGACGCCGATGCCGCTCCCCTCCTCGTCGCGCTTGGACTTGAACATGTTGTCGATCCCGCCGGGGCCGAAAATCGTCGCCCGGTTCGGATCGAAGGGATCGGGGTCGTTCGGCGATGTCCTCGGGGCTTCGCCGCCGCCGCCACCGCCGCCGCAACCGACGAGCGTCGTCGTCGCCCCCAGCGCCAGCGCAAGGGCCAGCGCCAGGCGGACCGGGCGCGCCAAGGCGAAAAGGGCGGCGAGGAACTGGGTCATGGAATGGGTCATGGGAGGACTTCAATTATACCAGTCGGACCCCAGAGCCAATCCCGATAATTCCGCCGATCCCGGCGAGGCCGGCCGCGCCCGAATCCCGCAACCGCCTCGCCGACCGGGCGTCGATCCCGCCCAGCGCGATGACCGGGACCGGGCTTTGCCGGGCGAGGGCGGCGAAACGCCAGGCGCCCAGGCCGGCCCGGCCCGGATGGCTTGGGGTCGGGAAAACGGGCCCGACAATGGCCGCCGATGCCCCGCGCCGGGCGGCCCTGAACACGGCCCCCAGGGAATGTGCCGCTATCGTAACGAACAATTTCTTGGCTTGGACGGCGGCCCCCAGGGCGAGCGGGGCTTTCAGGGCGGCCTCGGGCAAGTGGACCCCGGCCGCACCCGTCCGGACCGCCAGCCGCCAATCCCCGGCGACGAGGACGATCACGCCCCGCCGGCGCGCGGCCTCGACCAGCCGCCGCGCAAGATCCGCCCGGCCCGGCGCGCCGTAATGGCGCAAGATGATGGCCGCGCCGCGCGGCACATGCCGCACGACGGCCAGCGGGTCGGGCAAGCGCGCCGCGTCGCTCATCACGAACAGAGCGG
>CAYIQU010000439.1:0-2118 GCA_964365645.1 uncultured Hyphomicrobiales bacterium
TGGCCAGCATCCCCATGTAATCGGCGGTGGCGCGTTCGATCCCCAACGCCTTGCCCTCGATGC
The DNA here is from genome assembly GCA_964365645.1 of uncultured Hyphomicrobiales bacterium. Classification (GTDB taxonomy): domain Bacteria; phylum Pseudomonadota; class Alphaproteobacteria; order Rhodospirillales; family 2-12-FULL-67-15; genus 2-12-FULL-67-15. Next base: position 64 of record CAYIQU010000439.1, read on the forward strand.
CGCGGAAGATGTTGCCCGCGCCGATGACGAGGGCGATTTGGGTGCCGCCCTTGGCCGCCGCCGCCACTTCGTCCACCATGCGCGCCACCGTCTTGGGATCGAGCCCGAAGTCCTGGCTCCCCATGAGTCCCTCGCCCGACAGCTTGAGCAGGACGCGACGGTACTTGATCGACCGAGCCATTTTTTGCCGCTGCTCCGGTTGGTCCGCAGTGCCGGCCGGACGCCCGTTTTGGGCTAGGGCCGCACAAATCCTCTGCCCGGACGCAAAACGCCCGGACTTTCGGCCAGTTTATACCAAGATTCCGGCCATGGTCTTGGTAAATTTAAGCTTTCCGGTTCAAGGCGAATCGGTCCATTGGGGGGGCGTTTTAGCCCCGTCCGGGATCAGTGCCCGGCGGCGGCGGCGACTTCGGCGGCGAAGTCGGCCTGACCGCGCTCGATCCCCTCGCCCAGGGCGAAACGGACGAACCGGGACACGGACGCCTGGCCGCCGGCGGCCTGGGCGGTCTTTTCAATAACCGCGCCGACGCGGCTTTCGCCGTCGATGACGAAGACCTCATCGATCAGGCACACTTCCTCGTAGAACTTGCGCAAGCGGCCTTCCACCATCTTCGCGATGATATCCTCGGCCTTGCCCGAGGCGCGCGCCTGTTCGGCGAGCACGTTGCGCTCGCGGTCGATCGCCGATTTATCGAGGCCTTCGCGGTTGACGGCCTGCGGATTGGCGGCGGCGACGTGCATCGCGACCTGCTTGGCGATTCCGTCGATCGTGTCGGCGGCGAGACCGGATTCGAGGGCGACGAGAACGCCGATCTTGCCCAGTCCCGGCGCGGCGGCGTTGTGGATGTAGGAGCCGAGAACGCCCTGGCCGACCTCGATCAGCGCGACGCGGCGGATGTTCATGTTCTCGCCGATGGTCGAGATCAGGTGCGTCAATTCCTCGGCGACGGTGCGGCCGGCGCCGGGATAGGCGGCGGCCTTCAGCTTTTCGATGTCGCCGCCCGATTGCAGCGCCAGCTTGGCGACGGTCGCGGCGAATCCCTGGAAGGTTTCGTTGCGGGCGACGAAGTCGGTTTCGCTGTTGACCTCGACGAGCGCGCCGCGACGGCCTTCGACGGCAACGGCGACGAGACCCTCGGCGGCGACGCGGCCGGCTTTCTTGGCCGCGGCGGCGAGACCCTTCTTGCGCAACCAATCGACGGCCGCTTCCAGATCGCCGCCGACTTCGGCCAACGCCTTCTTGCAATCCATCATGCCCGCGCCGGTCTTTTCGCGCAGGTCCTTCACCAGGGAAGCCGTGATTTCCGCCATGTCATACCTCTTCACGCGGAACGAAAAACATTCGTCCGCTCTGCGCCATTGGAAAAAACGGAACCGGACGCGCTCTTAGGCGCCGGCCACGGGAGGCTGGGCCGCCGCTTCCGCCTCGGCCGGCAGGATTTCCACCGCCGGCGCGTCCATCGCGCCCACGTCCTTGCCGGAAACCGAAAGCTCGGCCTGGATGCCGTCGAGGACCGAGCCGACCATCAGGTCGCAATACAGCGTGATGGCGCGCAGCGCGTCGTCGTTGCCCGGAACCGGATGGGTGATGCCGGTCGGATCGCTGTTGGAATCCACCACCGCGACGACGGGAATGCCGAGTTTGTTGGCTTCGGCGACGGCGATCGATTCCTTCAAGGTGTCGATGACGACCAGGATGTCGGGCAGGCCGCCCATTTCCTTGATGCCGCCCAGCGAGCGTTCCAGCTTTTCGCGTTCGCGTTGCAGGGTCAGCTGTTCCTTCTTGGTCAGGCCGGCGACCGCCTCGGGATTGGTCAGGCTCTGATCGAGATCGCGCAGGCGCTTGATCGAATTCGAAATGGTGCGCCAGTTGGTCAGCATCCCGCCCAGCCAGCGGTGATTGACGTAGTACTGGCCGCAACGCTTGGCCGCGTCGGCGATCTTGTCGGACGCCTGGCGCTTGGTGCCGACGAACAGCACGCGCCCGCCGGCGGCGACCACTTGGCGCACCGCGAGCATGGCCTGGTGCAGCAACGGCACCGTCTGGCCCAAGTC
>CAYIQU010000440.1:0-2116 GCA_964365645.1 uncultured Hyphomicrobiales bacterium
CCGGCCTGGTGCAAGCGCGAGTGCGCGACGTGTCGCGCGCCGGAGTCTCGTTCTCCGGCAGCGATGTTTACCTCAACGTCGCCGGCGGCCTGCGCGTCAGCGAGCCCGCCGCCGATCTGGCCGCCGCGGCGGCGCTGGTGTCCTCGCTGGCCGGCGCCGCGGTTCCGCCCGACACGGTGGTCTTCGGCGAGATCGGCCTTTCGGGCGAGGTCCGCGCCGTCGCGCACATGGAGGCCCGCCTGAAGGAAGCGGCCAAGTTGGGATTCAAGAACGCGCTGGCCCCGCCGGTTCGCGGCGGCGCCAAGGACAAGGCCGCGCCGCGTATTCCCGGCATCGAGGTCCGCGAAATCCGGCACGTGACCGAATTGGTCGCGCTGCTCGCCGCCGCCCGCGCGGAAAAACGACCGAAGGTGACTCATGCCTAGTGTTGCCGGCATCAACGGTCTCGACGTCGCGGTCGCGGCGCTGCTGCTCGTTTCGGCGGGCTTCGCTTATTTTCGCGGCTTCGTCCACGAAGTCCTGTCGATCACCGGCTGGATCGGCGCGGCGGCGGCGGCCATCTACGGCTTTCCCCACGCCCAGCCCTTCTTCCGCCAAATGATCGACAGCAAGCTGCTGGCCGACGTCACCGCCGGCGCGGTCCTGTTCCTGGCGGCCCTCGTGATCCTGTCGCTGTTCGCCCGCGTCGTGTCGCGCCGGGTCAAGGACAGCGCCTTGGGCGCGCTCGACCGCGCGCTCGGCTTCCTGTTCGGCCTGCTGCGCGGCGCCTTGATCGTGTGCATCGCCTATCTCGTCTACATCCTGGTGGTCGCGCCCAAGGATCGCCCCGACTGGGTGGTCAAGGCGCGGACCACGCCCCTGATGGGGATCGGCGGGCAAACCCTGGTCGTGCTCCTGCCGGCGGAAACCGCGAACCGGCTCGGACTGCGCGGTCCGGCGCCAGCGCCGGCGCCGAAACCCGAACCGAAAGCCGGTCCCTCGGTCCAGGACCTGCTCCAGCCCCAACCCAAGGCGCCCGAGCGCGCGCCCCAGGAAGGCTACGGCGAAAAGGAACGCCAGGATATGCAGCGCCTGATCGACAGCACCGGTCCAGGAAAGCCCTAAAGCATTATCCGACAAGGGTTACAGGGCGGGTGACAGGGACCCGCCGGAGGGGTAAAAGAGCGCTTCTCCAGCCCCCGGAACGCCATGATCCGACAGGATCCCTTCTCCGCTTTCGCCGACGACGATCACCCGAAGGAGGAGTGCGGCCTCTTCGGCATTTACGGGCACGGGGAATCGGCGGCCATGGCCGCGCTCGGCCTGCACGCCCTCCAGCATCGCGGCCAGGAAGCCGCCGGCGTCGTCAGCTACGACGGCAGCCACTTCCACAGCCACCGGGCGCTCGGCCTGGTCGGCGACAACTTCAATTCCGAGTCCGTCATCCGCCGCCTGCGCGGCGACATGGCCATCGGCCACGTCCGCTACGCCACCACCGGCGACACGGTGCTGCGCAACGTGCAGCCCTTGTTCGCCGATTTCGCCTTCGGCGGGCTGGCCATCGCCCACAACGGCAACCTGACCAACGCCTACGCCCTGCGCCGCGCCTTGGTCCAGCGCGGCTGCATCTTCCAGTCCACCACCGACACCGAAACCATCGTTCACCTGATCGCCATCAGCGAACAGGTCCGCGTCGTCGATCGCATGGTCGACGCCCTGCGCCAGGTCGAGGGCGCCTATTCGCTGGTGGCGCTGACGCGGGCCAAGCTGATCGGCATACGCGATCCCCTCGGCGTGCGGCCGCTGGTGCTGGGCCGGCTGGGCGAGGCCTATATCCTGGCGTCGGAAACCTGCGCGCTGGACATCATCGGCGCCACGTACGAGCGCGACGTCGAGCCGGGCGAAATCGTGGTCATCGACAAGGACGGGCTGCGCAGCTACAAGCCGTTCGCCAAGGTGCCGCAGCGGTTCTGCATTTTCGAATACGTCTATTTCGCCCGCCCCGACAGCGTGATCGAGGGCCGCAACGTCTACGAGGCGCGCAAGCGGATCGGCCGCGAGTTGGCCCGCGAAAGCCACGTTCCCGCCGACGTGGTCGTGCCGGTGCCGGATTCGGGCGTGCCCGCCGCGATCGGCT
>CAYIQU010000441.1:0-2115 GCA_964365645.1 uncultured Hyphomicrobiales bacterium
TCGGCCATGTCAGAACCGGGGCAGATCGGGGAAGCGCGTTTCGTTCTTATGCACGCGCATCATGCCGTGGTCGGCGCAGCGGTGCAGGGTCGGAAACACCTTGCCGGGATTCATCAGCCCCGAGGGATCGAACGCGCATTTCAGGCGGTGCTGCTGTTCGAGATCGACGGGTGAGAACATTTCGCCCATCAAGTCGCGCTTTTCGATGCCGACGCCGTGTTCGCCGGTCAACACGCCGCCGACCGCGACGCAGGCGCGCAGGATGTCGGCGCCGAAGCGTTCGGCCCGTTCCAGTTCGTCGCCGACGTTGGCGTCGAACAGGATCAGCGGGTGCAGGTTGCCGTCGCCGGCGTGGAAGACGTTGGCGACGCCGAGATTGTAGCGCCGCGACAACTCGGCGATGCGGGTCAGCACCTCGGGCAGCCGGCGGCGCGGAATGGTGCCGTCCATGCACAGATAGTCGGGCGAGATGCGCCCGATCGCCGGAAACGCGCCCTTGCGCCCGGCCCAGATGCGCTCGCGCTCGGCGTCGTTGCGGCTGACGGCGACGGTGGTCGCGCCGGCGGCGCGCGCGATGTCCTCGACCGTCTTGACCAGGTGATCGACCTCGACCGCCGGGCCGTCCAACTCGACGATCAGGAGCGATTCGACGTCGAGCGGATAGCCGGCGTGGGCGAATTCCTCGGACGCGCGGATCGCCGGCCGGTCCATCATTTCCATGCCGCCCGGAACGATCCCGGCGGCGATGATGCGGCCGACGCAATCGCCCGCGGCCTCGTTGCCGGGAAAGCCCATCATCATCGCCCGCGCGGTTTCCGGCGAGCGCAGAATCCGCACCGTCACCTCGGTGACGATGCCGAGCAGCCCTTCCGAGCCGGTGACGACGCCCAACAGGTCGAGCCCGCCCGCGTCCAGGTGCTTGCCGCCGAGCCGGATCGTCTCGCCGTCCATCAGCACCATCTCGACGCCGAGCACGTTGTTGGTGGTCAGGCCGTATTTGAGGCAATGCACCCCGCCCGAGTTTTCCGCGATGTTGCCGCCGATGGAACACGCGATCTGGCTGGACGGATCGGGCGCGTAATAAAAGCCCGCGTGGCGGACGGCGTCGGTGATGCCGAGGTTGGTCACGCCCGGCTGCGCCACGACCGCGCGGTTGGCGAAGTCGATGTCCAGGATCCGGTTCATGCGGCCCAGGCCGACGGTGACGGCGTCGGCCAACGGCAGCGCGCCGCCCGAAAGCCCGGTGCCCGCCCCGCGCGGAACGATGCGGACGTTTTCGGCGTGGCAGTATTTCAAGACGGCGACGACCTCAGGCGTCGAGCGCGGCAGGACGACCAGCATCGGCAATTGGCGGTAGGCCGACATGCCGTCGCAGTCGTAGGCGCGAAGCTCGTCCTCGCCCGCGATCACGCCGTCGTCGCCGAGCAAGCCGCGCAAGCCGCCGGCGATCGCCTGGCGGCGCGCGAGGACGGAAAGGTCGGGTTCGGGCATGCGCATGGGGGTTCGTCCCGGGGCGAGAAGGACCTAATGGTAGGCCACGCCCGGGGGGAAAGAAAACGCCAATCCGCGCAGGGAAGAAAGCCCGGGCGTCAGCCCTGGCGGGCCTTCATCCGCGGATTTTTCTTGTTGATGACGTAGACGCGGCCGCGGCGGCGAACGACGCGGCAGTTCTTGTCCCGCGCCTTGGCGGACTTGAGCGAATTTCGGATCTTCATGGCGCTACCTGAATCGTCTGGGCCGGGCGAAAAGAGGCGCGGACAATAGGCGTGGGGCCGGGGCCTGTCAACCGGGGGTGGGATGGTCGAATTAGCGCCCCTCTCCCGCGAAAAGCGGGAGAGGGAGGGGCCCAGCCCCCCGGGGCCGGGAGAGTAAGGGTGCTGTATCGGGCGTAAGCAATCTGAGCGGTAAAAGTCCCATTCACGGCGCGCCCGGGCAAGGCACGATCGTCACCGTCCGCTTGCCGCTGGAACGAACGCGGGCGGCGTTCACGATCGCGCGGGCCGGGCCAAAAAGCAAAAACCCCAGGGGATTTCCTGGGGTGCGCCGGAACGGGGAAAAAATGGTGGGCGGTACAGGGATTGAACCTGTGACCCCTACGATGTCAACGTAGTGCTC
>CAYIQU010000442.1:0-2108 GCA_964365645.1 uncultured Hyphomicrobiales bacterium
GTTTGAGGTGTTCCTCGGGCTTGGTGCCCTTGAGATTTTTCGCCATCGGTCGTCTCCTTTTTTCAGTGCCTGGGGTGGTCTTGGTCCAAACGGGTCCGGCCCGAATCGGCGCCGGAACGGCCCCTATATGGACGCCTTTTCAAGGCGTGTCAAGATAGTTTTGAATAATTCTAAATTAATGCGGCGGGCCGGATTCACCGGCGCGAATCAACGCCTTACTCGTCGTCGAGCCGGACGATGACCTCGACGCGGCGCACCCGCGCGCCCCGGGGCGGCTCGGGGATTCGCGCGAGTTTCACGCTGTCGGCGGGAATGTCCTGCAGCCGGCCCGAGGTTTCGTAGAAGAAGTGATGATGGTCGGAGACGTTGGTGTCGAAGTAGGCGCGCTGGCCGTCGACCACGATTTCGCGCATCAGCCCCGCGGCCGTGAACTGGTGCAGCGTGTTGTAGATGGTCGCCAGCGAGACGCGAATGCCGTGGGACAGCGCCTCGCCGTGCAGCGCCTCGGCGCTGACGTGGCGGTCGCCCTTTTCGAACAGAACCTTGGCGAGCGCCAGGCGCTGGCGCGTCGGGCGCAGGCCGGCGGCGCGCAAGCGATCGAGCGCCTGGGCGAAGGGGCGGACCGATGTCGGGCGGGAAGACGCGCGGGCTGGGGTCATCGCGGAAAGCTCCTGAACGGGACTTCCGTTTCCGGGACTCTCGATCCCGAAGCGGGGGAGCGGAAACGTCGATCCGTTTCTAATGTGGGGCATCCCGGGGTATTCTTCAATACTTTAGAATCATTCGCAAAAACAACTACCATATAATCACAAAAAATGTAAGGGATTTCGTTGAAAAGCCCGGAATTCGGCCGTCAATCGGCCTGATCACCCTTCGGCCGAGTCGTTGCCGTTAGTGCCGTTGCCGGCCCCGTTGGGCGCGGGCATGGCGATGGCGTGGAAGCCGGAATCGACGTGATGGATCTCGCCGGTCACGCTGGCCGACAAGTCCGAGAGCAGATAGAGCGCCGCCCCGCCCAGATCGTCCAGCCCGACGGCGCGGCGCAAGGGCGCGTTGGCCTGGGTGTAGCGGAAAATTTCCCGGGCGCCGGCGATCGCGCTGCCCGCCAGCGTGCGCACCGGGCCGGCCGAGATGGCGTTGACCCGCACCCCTTGGGGGCCCAAGTCGGCGGCGAGATAGCGCACGGAGGCCTCCAGCGCCGCCTTCGCCACCCCCATGACGTTGTAATTGGGCACCACCCGCTCGGCGCCCAGGAACGAGAGGGTCACCAGGCTGCCGCCGCGGGTCATCAAGGCCGCCGCGCGTTGCGCCGTCGCGGTGAAGGAGTAGCAGGAGATATCCATCGTCGTGCGGAAGTTTTCCCGCGAGGTGTCGACGTAGCGGCCCTTGAGCTCGTCCTTGTTGGAATAGGCGACCGCGTGAACGACGAAGTCGAGCGAATCCCATTCCCGCCCGATGGCGGCGAACGCCGCGTCCAGGCTGTCGTCGCTTTCCGCCTGGCAGGGAACGACCAAGGTGGCGTCGACGGCCTCGGCCAAGGGACGGACGCGCTTTTCCAGCGTTTCGTTCTGATAGGTGAAGGCGAGCCGGGCGCCGTGGCGGCGCAGCGTGCGCGCGATCCCCCAGGCGATGGAATGATCGTTGGCCACGCCCATGATCAGGCCGCGCTTGCCGGCCATCAGGGGGCCGGCGGCGCCGAATTCCGCGGGCAGGATGCGTTCGATCCCGGACATGCTTTCTTCCTCCGTCTCGGGCGGCGGGGGTTTTTTGTTCCGACCGCCCATTGTTCCTAGCCGTCGCAGCGGGTGAAGGCGAGGGCTGCGTTGGTGCCGCCGAAGCCGAAGCTGTTCGACAGCACGCAGTTGAGGGTGACGTTGTCCTGGAGTTCGCGCACCAGCGGCATTCCCGCCGCCTCGGGGTCCGGCTCCTCGACGTTGGCCGAGGCGCAGATGAAGCCGTGGCGCATCATCAAGAGCGAATAGATCACCTCGTTGACCCCGGCCGCGCCGAGCGCGTGGCCGGTCAGCGACTTGGTCGAATTGAAGGCCGGCAAATAGTTGCGGTCGCGGAAAACCTCGCGGATCGCCTGCAATTCCTTGACGTCGCCG
>CAYIQU010000443.1:0-2104 GCA_964365645.1 uncultured Hyphomicrobiales bacterium
GATCGTGCCCACGTTGCAGTGCGGTTTCGTCCGTTCGAATTTTTCTTTCGCCATGATTCTCTCGCTCCGTTGCCGGTGTTGTCCGCGGAATTAACCCGCCAGCTTCGCCTGGATTTCATCCGAGACGTTGCGCGGGACTTCCGCGTAGTGGTCGAAATGCATCGTGAATTGGGCGCGTCCCTGGCTCATGGAACGCAACGTGTTGACGTAGCCGAACATGTTCGCCAACGGCACCTGGGCATTGACGATGCGGGCGTTGCCGCGCTGGTCCATGCCGGTGATTTGGCCGCGGCGGCTGTTCAAGTCGCCGATGATGTCGCCCATGTATTCATCGGGCGTGACCGCCTCGACGCGCATGATCGGCTCCAAGAGCTTGGCGCCGGCCTTCTGCATCCCCTCGCGGAAGGCCGCGCGAGACGCGATTTCGAACGCCAGCGCGCTCGAGTCGACGTCATGGTAGGCGCCGTCATAAAGGGTGCACTTCAGGTCGGTGACCGGAAATCCGGCAAGAATGCCGTTATCCAGGGCGCTGTTGAGGCCCTTCTGCACACCGGGGAGGAATTCCCTCGGCACCGAACCGCCGACGACGTCGTTCTCGAACTGATAGCCCGATCCGGGCGGCAACGGCTCGAAGCGGATCTTGACGCGGGCGAACTGGCCCGAACCGCCCGATTGCTTCTTGTGGGTGTAGTCGACTTCGGCCACGCGCGAAACGGTTTCCCGATAGGCGACCTGCGGGGCGCCGACGTTGGCTTCGACCTTAAATTCGCGCTTCATGCGATCGACGATGATTTCCAGGTGCAGTTCGCCCATCCCCTTGATGATCGTCTGGCCGCTTTCAGGATCGGAAGAGACGGGTAAGGAGGGGTGTGCGGCGGCATGGCGATGCAGCGCCACGCCCATTTTTTCCTGGTCGCTCTTGGTCTTCGGCTCAACCGCGACCTCGATGACGGGATCGGGGAACACCATCCGCTCCAGCACCACCGGGTTGGCGGCATCGGACAGGGTATCACCGGTGGTTGTGTCCTTGAGGCCGGCCAGGGCGACGATATCGCCCGAGTTGGCTTCCTTGATTTCCTCGCGGCTGTTCGCATGCATCAGAAGCATGCGGCCGACGCGCTCGCGCTTGTCCTTGACGGTGTTGTGGATCTGGCTCCCCGCCTCGATCCGGCCTGAATAGATGCGGATAAAGGTCAGGGATCCGACGAACGGATCGTTCATGATCTTGAAGGCCAAGGCCGAGAACGGCTCGGTGTCGCTGACCTTGCGGATCACAATCTCTTCGCTGTCGGGCTTGGTGGCCTCGACCGGCGGCAGATCGACCGGCGACGGCAGATAGTCGACAACGGCATCGAGAAGGGGCTGAACGCCCTTGTTCTTGAAAGCCGAGCCGCAGAGAATCGGGACGGTCGGCTTGGACGAGATGGTGCCAAGACGGATGCACTTCCTGAGGGTCGCCTCGTCGGGCTCCTTGCCTTCGAGGTAGGCTTCCAGGGCGGCGTCGTCGAATTCGACGGCGATCTCGATCAGCTTGGTCCGCCATTCCTTGGCCAGGTCGAGCATCTCGGCGGGAATGTCCTTTTCGTCGAACTTCGCGCCCAGGGTCTCGTCGTGCCAGATCAGCGCCTTCATCTTGACCAGGTCGACAATGCCGATGAAATCGGATTCGAGCCCGATGGGCAACTGCGTGACCATCGGGATCGCGCCCAGACGTTCGCGGATCATGTCGACGCAACGGAAGAAGTTGGCGCCGGTCCGGTCCATCTTGTTGGCGAAACAGATGCGCGGAACCTTGTACTTGTCGGCTTGGCGCCAGACGGTTTCCGATTGCGGCTCGACGCCGGCGACGCCGTCGAAACACGCGACCGCGCCGTCGAGAACGCGCAGCGAGCGCTCGACTTCGATGGTGAAGTCGACGTGGCCCGGCGTGTCAATAATGTTGAGGCGCTTTTCTTTCCAGAAGCAGGTCGTCGCGGCCGAGGTGATCGTGATCCCCCGCTCCTGCTCCTGCTCCATCCAGTCCATGGTGGCGGCGCCGTCGTGCACTTCGCCGATCTTGTGGTTCACACCGGTGTAGAACAGCACGCGCTCGGTCGTGGTGGTC
>CAYIQU010000444.1:0-2103 GCA_964365645.1 uncultured Hyphomicrobiales bacterium
GCCCGGCTCAAGCAGGTCGAGAAGGATATCGCCCGCGACCGGGCCGAAAGCGAGGCGCTGAAAAAGCGCGCCGCCGCGATCGCCGCCGAAATCGAAAGCGCGCGGACCCGGGCGACCCGCGCCGCGCGTGCCGCGCAGGACAGCGAGCGAACCCTGGCGAGGCTTCAAGCCGAGATCGCCGAACTGGGCCGCGCCGAGGCCGAGGCGGAAGAACGATTGAAGCGACGCCGCGCCCAGGCCGGCGCCGCGGCGATGGCGTTGCAGCGTCTCGCGTTGCACCCGCCGGAAGCGATGTTCGCCCAGCCGGTGCCGCCGTCGGACACGGTGCGCGGCGGCATTCTGCTGCGCGCCGCGGTGCCGGAAATCGAGCGCCGGGCGGCCGAGGTGCGGTCCGACCTCGACGCCGTGCGCGCCGCGCGCGAGGACGCCGCCGCCCGACGCGCCGCCCACGCCGTCGAGATCACTCAGTTGGCCAAGGAACGCCGTGAACTCGACGTCGCGCTGGCGCGCAAGGCGGCGTTGCAAAAAGAAGCCATCGACCAGGGGCGCGCCGCCGAACGGCGCCTGGCCGCGCTGGCCGACGAGGCCAAGGGGCTCAACGAGCTGATGGCGCGGATCGAGGCGGAACAGGCCAAGCGCCGCGCCCGGAAAGAGGCCGTTCCGGCCCAGGCCGCCGCGCGGCCCAAAACCGCGTCGCCCGCCGCCAAACCGGACGCGCCGGCGGCCTTCGCCAAGGCCCGGGGACAGATGCCGATGCCCGCCGTCGGGTCGGTCGTGCTACGCTACGGCCAGGCGACGCGGGCGGGGCTGACGCACAGGGGCATCACCCTGGAAACGCGGAACGATGCCGGCGTGATCGCGCCCTTCGCCGGCTACGTGGTCTTTGCCGGCGAATTCCGCGGCTACGGCCAACTCTTGATACTCGATCACGGCGATGGGTATCATACGCTTCTGGCGGGCCTGGCCCGCATCGACGGCGTTCCCGGCCTGTGGGTGGAAACAGGCGAACCGGTGGGCGTCATGGGTCAAGGCGGCGCGACCCGGCCCCAACTTTACGTGGAAATTCGACGCGGCGGACAGCCCGTCGATCCGCTGCCATGGCTGGCGGCGGGTAACGGCAACAATAAGGTGAGCGGATGAGAAAAGCGATCATCGCGGCGGCGGCGCTGACGGCGCTGACGACGGCGTGGGTGTTCCCGGCGACGGCCGAGGAAACCAAGAACAGTCCGGATACCTATCGCTTGCTCAACCTGTTCGGCGACGTGTTCGAGCGGGTTCGGAACGACTATGTCGATCAGGTCACCGACGAACAGATGGTCGAATCCGCGATCGGGGGAATGCTCTCCGCGCTCGATCCTCATTCCAGCTATCTCAACGCCAAAAGCTATCGCGAGATGCAGGTGCAAACCCGCGGCCAGTTCGGCGGCCTCGGGATTCAAGTGACGATGGAAAACGGCTTGGTCAAGGTCATCTCGCCGATCGACGATACGCCCGCCGCCCGCGCCGGGATCGAACCGGGCGACTTCATCACGCATCTGGACAAGGAGCCGGTCCAGGGCCTGACCCTCGAACAAGCGGTCGACAAGATGCGCGGCAAGGTCGGCACCGACATCAAGCTGACCATCCGGCGCGGTCCGCGCGATCCCTTCGACGTCACCCTGACCCGGGCCGTCATTCAGGTCGATTCGGTCAAGGCGCGGGTGGAAAACGGCATCGGCATCATCCGCATCACGTCCTTCAACGAGCGGACCGACAAGGGCCTGCAAAAGGCCGTCGAAACCATCAAGGCCGATTCCAAGGGCGAATTGCGCGGCGTGGTGCTGGATTTGCGCAACAATCCGGGCGGGCTTCTCGATCAGGCGGTGTCGGTGTCGGATGCGTTTCTCGACAAGGGCGAAATCGTGTCGACCCGTTCGCGGAAGGCCGAGGAAATCCAGCGCTACAACGCCAAGTCGGGCGATATTCTGAGCGGCCTGCCGATGGTGGTGCTGATCAATGGCGGCTCGGCCTCGGCTTCCGAGATCGTCGCCGGCGCGTTGCAGGACCACAAGCGCGCCGTCATCATGGGCGTCAAATCCTTCGGCAAGGGCTCGGTGCAGTCCA
>CAYIQU010000445.1:0-2097 GCA_964365645.1 uncultured Hyphomicrobiales bacterium
GGCCTCGGCCACGCGTATGCCGCCGATCTGCGCAACGGCGGGACCGACGACCGGCTGGAAAAGGCGCTGGCGTGCTATCGCGCCGCCGCCGGCCGCGTCACCACGCTGGGCGAACCGATGCTGTGGGGCGTGATCGAGAACCATCTCGCCGCCGCGCTGACCGCCCTCGCCGAGCGCGACGAAAATCCCGAACGGCTGGCCGAGGCCGCCGGCGCCTACCGGGCCATTGCCGAGGCGCTGACGCGAATCCAGTTTCCCATCGACTGGGCGCTGGCCCAGGTTCGCCTCGGCGGCACGCTCTTCCGCCAGGGAAAAATGGCGGGCAAGCCGCAGTATTACCGCGAGGCGGCGGCCGCCTACGAGCAGGCGCTCACCGTCTTCACCAGCGCCCAGCACCCGCTGCGCTGGGCCGACTTGATGAATCACTACGGCGTTCTCTTGACCGCGCTCGGCGAACACTTGAGCGGCACCGCGGCGCTCGAACAAGCGGCGATGGTGTTCCGCAAGTCGCTCGACGTCCGCCGGCGCGAGACCATGCCGCTGTTGTGGGCGCAGACCGCCAGCAACCTGGGCGCCGCCGCCTTCGCGCTGGCCAAGCGCAACGGCGACGGCGCGACCTTGCGCGAGGCGGCCGCGTGCTTCGAGGGCGCCGTCGACATCTACGCCCAAAACGGCCAGCGCAAGGCGGTTCTTTTGTTGCAAAAGAACCTGCAACGGGTGCAGCGCCTGATCGACACCCGCGGCGAGAAACTGGCGGCCGACGTCGCGCCGAAAGGCGCGCAAACGGTCAACGCGCCGAAAGGCGCGCAAACGGTCAACGCGCCCAAGGGCGCGCAGGCTCCGGCTCCGGCGAAAGCCGCGCCGGCGAAGGTTCCCGCGAAGAAGTAGCTCGACCGGTCCCGACGTCTCTCCATATACTCGACCGGGCTTTCGGGCGCCCCGGATCGCGCCCGCGCGGACAGCGGCCGGGCTCCCATGAAAAAAGCGGTCATCGTCGGAATCTCGGGGCAGGTCGGCCCGTATCTGGCGCGGCATCTCCTGGCGCGGGGATACGAAGTCCATGGCACCAGCCGCCGGCCCGGGCCGGACGCGGCCGCGAATCTGGTTCGCCTCGGCATCGAGCGCCGCGTCGCCCTGCATCGGCTGGACCCCATCGACGAGTCTCGGACGCGCGCCGCGTTGGCGACGATCGGCCCCGACGAAGTCTATCTGCTCGCCGGGCCTTCGTCGGTGGCCCGATCCTTCGCGCATCCGGACGAAACCGTCGTCGTCGTCGTCGGCATCGTCTCGTCCCTGTTGGCGGCGCAACGCCACTCGGGATTTCGCCTGTTCTGCGCCTCGTCGTCGGAATGTTTCGGCTCGACGGACGCGCCGGCGGATATCGGAACGCCCTTCCGCCCCTTGAGCCCCTACGGCGTCGCCAAGGCGCACGCCTACGACAAGGTCGCCCAGCACCGGGCCGCCCAAGGCGGTTACGCGGTTTCGGGCGTGCTGTTCAATCACGAATCCCCCTTGCGGCCGGAAACCTTCGTCACCCGCAAGATCGTCCGCGCGGCGACGCGGATCGCCGGCGGATCGACGGAAAAGCTCGTTCTCGGCAACCTCGACATCGAGCGCGACTGGGGCTGGGCGCCCGAGTACGTCGAGGCGATGCACTTGATGGTGCAACAAGACCGGCCGGACGATTTCGTCATCGCCACCGGCCATTCCTCGACCTTGCGCGATTTCACGGCGGCCGTTTTCGCCGCCGTCGGCCTTGACTGGCGCGACCACGTCGAATCCTCGCCCGACCTTTACCGGCCGGCGGAACTGCTGCTGAGCCGGGCGGCGACCGGGCGCACCCACGAGCGGCTCGGCTGGCGGGCGCGGACGCACGGCCCCGCCGTGGCGGCGAAACTGGTCGAATGCGAGCGGACGGGCACCTGGGGATGACCCCGCCGTGCGCACTCTTGCCCCTGCCGGTTGACTCAGGTCCGGTTTGGCCGGACAACATTTTTCCCGAATCGCGGCCGGAAAGGATGCGTCGATGACGAAACCGAAGACCGCCTTGATCACCGGCGTCACCGGCCAGGACGGAGCGCTGCTCGCCCGATATCT
>CAYIQU010000446.1:0-2096 GCA_964365645.1 uncultured Hyphomicrobiales bacterium
ACTGGGACGAGGAGGAAGGCGACGGCGTATTCCCCAACAACTACTACTTCTACCTGCCGCGCATCTGTAATCATTGCACGAATCCTTCCTGCCTCGCCGCCTGTCCGCGCAAGGCCATCTACAAGCGGCCCGAGGACGGACTCGTCGTCATCGACCAGGAGCGGTGCCGCGGCTATCGCTACTGCGTCAAGGCGTGCCCCTACGGCAAGGTCTACTTCAACCTGAAGTCGGGCGTAGCCGAGAAGTGCATCGGCTGTTATCCCCGAGTCGAACGGGGGGTGGTGCCCGCGTGCATGAGTCAATGCGTCGGACGGCTGCGCTTCGTCAGCTTCAGGGACGACAAGGACGGTCCGGTCTACAAGCTGGTCGACAAATGGAAGGTGGCCGTGCCCCTCCATCCCGAGAAGGGCACCCAGCCGAACGTCTTCTACGTGCCCCCGCTGCACACCACGCCGCCGGTGTTCAAGAGCGACGGCAGCCTGGACGACAAGCCGCGAGTGCCGATCAAGCACCTTGAGTCGCTGTTCGGCCCCGAGGTGAAGAACGCGCTCGATGTGCTCGCCGGCGAGATGAGCAAGCGCCGCGAGGGTCAGCCGTCGGAGTTGACGGAGCTCCTGATCGGGTACCGTGCCGAAGACAGGTTCCGCCTATGAAACCGGAATATGCGAGTACGCGCGCTCGAGCCGGCCTTTACGGCTTTCTTGCTCGTGCCTTCGACTATCCCGACCGAAGCTTCTGGGATTGGGTCGAAGGCAAGCCGCTCGGCGACATGCTCGATGTTGCGTCCATCGACCTGGTCCCGGACGCGATGGGTGTCGGCATGATCCCGCGCCGGTCGCAAGAACAGCGCGAAAGCGAATACTTCGCCACTTTCGAGGGCGGGATTCCGGCCTACGAAGGGCTTTGCCGCGGCGAGGAAGGTCGCGACGGCATCCTCGAGGATCTTCTTCGCTTCTACCACTATTTCGGCCTCAAGCTGGGCGACGACCGCCGGGATTTCCCCGATTCATTCGTCACCGAGCTCGAGTTCGTGGGTTATTTGATCCAACTGGAAGAAATGGCCGCAACGCGCGATGCCGAGCTTTCGTCCCTTCAGCGTGCCCAGCGCGATTTTCTGGATCGTCACCTGACGATCTGGACCGAGCGTCTGTGCGAGCGTTTCGCCGAGCGCGGCATCGACAATGCCTACGCTCGATTGGCGCAATGGCTGAGCATCATAACGAAGACCCATCTCGACATCCTGGAGCGCATTGTCGGAGAAGGGCACTCTCGGTCACGGTCGGACAATCGGTCCGTCGCTCAAATCAGCCACTCCTAGCCGTAGGAGGACAACGATGACAACAAAGAAGCTTTTTATGGAATCGGTTGCGATCGTCGCGGTCGCCGCCGGATTGCTGGTTCCCGCCATGGCGATGGCGCAGGAAGGGCCGGTCATGCTCAAGGCCACGCAAACGGCGGGCAAGATCGAACCGATGGCCGTCGACGCGCCCTCGTGGAAGACCGTGCCGGCCCGCGAAATCGTTCTTGATACGGCGCCATCCGTTCACGAGGCCATCAGCGGCGAGGCGGCCATCAAGCGGATCAAGGTCCAGATCGCGCGCAACGAAGACGGCATCTTCTTCCGACTGCAATGGAAGGACAAGACGGCGGAAACGAAGCTTCGAAAGCTTGATGGGTTCCTCGACGGCGTCGCCATCCAATTCGCGGTCGACCGTGATCGCGCGACGTCGCCGATCATGGGTGGCGAGGGCAAGCGGGTCAACATCTGGCATTGGTCCGCGGCCGCGAACAAAGCTCAAAACTTGAGTGCGGACGGTTTCGGCACCTTGACGGTGCTTGCAATGCAAGACGTGACGGCAACCGGAAAGTATCGCAACGGCACGTGGACGGTGATTTTCCATCGGCCGCTCAAGTCGACGGAGACACAGGCCGTCAACCTTGAGGGCACGGGCGAATGGCCGGTGGCCTTCGCCGTCTGGGACGGCGCCAACCAGGAGCGCGACGGGCTGAAGGCGGTCAATGCGGCGATCGCAACCGATTTCATAAAAAGCTTCTTTGTTGTCATCGTTGTCCTCCTACGGCTAGGAGTGGCTGAT
>CAYIQU010000447.1:0-2094 GCA_964365645.1 uncultured Hyphomicrobiales bacterium
GCGGGCGCGGCGCGCGCGCGGACCGGGGCGGCGACCGAACGTCGACGTCGCGCTCCCGACGGCGCGTCGCGACGCCGGCCGCGACGCCGAAGCGTCCCGTTCCGATGCGTTCGCGACGAACGCGCGCGCGTTTTTTTCGGGCGCGACGAAACGGCGCGCGCGCGATCGCGCCGAGCGCCGTTTTCGCGTCGGCGATTGTCGACGGCGGCGGCGAAATCGTTTCGACGACGACCGCCGCGCGCACGCCCGGGTGCGTCGTAACGCATTGATTTGTCAATTTAAATGGAAATGCGATTCGCGGCGGCGATTTCCCGCGCCGTCGCGGTCTCCGCGCGTCGGCGCGGGCGGCCGATCAGGTCGGCGACTCTCCTTCGCGCCCTCGCGGAAACGAAAAAAACCGGCGGGCGCGACGCACGCCGGAGCGTGTCGACGCCGACGCGTGCCCGATCCGATTCCATTTTCGTTTTTAGCGGCGGCGCGAGTCGATTCGCGTTCGTTTTTTTCGCGCGCGCGAGTCGATTTCGACTCGTCGGACGCAATCGTTAAAATCGATCGCGTTTAAAGATATTGAAAAATTTCCAGAACCTCTGTTTATTGAAGGCACGGAGCGATTCGCGGGGGGTTCACCTCATTCCCGCAGATCGCGTCAAGAGAAGAAGGAAGGAAAAGCGTTTTCGTGTTGGATGCCGGCTTGTCCGATACCGACGCAAATGGTTTTCCGTCCGACTTTGGCGCGGTGCGTAAGATCGTTCCGTTGTTTGCGATCGTCGCTTCGGCGACGAATGCACGGGTTGCCGCCAATAACAACCGCGTGAACGCGCGGATGACCCCCACCAGGAGGATCTAACCGCGGCAAAGCAATCGGTCGGATGGGGTCCGGCCACCATCATGTTCAACCTAGCTAAGGAGACAGACCATGGCTAAGAAAGCAAAGAAGAAAGCGGGAAAGAAAAAGGGCGGGAAGAAGCGTAAGTAATTTACGCTCTCCGGCTTTGAAGTTCCGCTTCGGCGGAACTTCTTTCCAAGATCGGCGGTCGGGGCCTTGCCCCGGCCGCCTTTTCTTTGCGTATTTCAGGCGCGGGGATCGGCGGCGGCCGGCGGCGTCAGCGCCAGGGCCTGCCGGGGAACGCTCCAGGCCAGGCCGTCGAACGTCCCGCAATGGGAACACACCGCCCGCCAGTCGGCGGCGGCGGCGCCGCAGGACTCGCACAACCAGACCGGATCGGGATCGGCCACCGCCGCCCTGAGCAACCATTGCCGGGCGGCGGCGGCGTCGCCACGCTCGGCGTCCTCGATCTCGGCCATCAGCCGGCAGGCGCGCCCCGGCGGGTTCTCGCCGAAGCCGTCCAGCGTCGCGCGCGCCTCGCCCCACAGTTTCGCGTCGATCAGCGCGCGGGCCAGCGCGAGCCGGCTTTCCGCGTGGTCCGGCGCCGCGCCGACCAGATCGCGCACCTCGCGGGCCCGGGCCAGCGCGCCCTCGGCGCCGCGCGCTTGCGGATACAGCGCCGCCAATTCCGGATGCGGCGACAAGGCGTAGGTGCGCTCGATCGCGCCCGCGGCCTTGCGCTTTTTATCCCGCGCCAACAGGGCGCGCGCGTAGGCCAGCGCCGCCGCGATCGAACCGGGCGCCAGCCCGTGCGCCTCGCCGGCGAGTCGCGCCGCGTGCTCGTCGTCGGCGGCGGCGCGCGCCCGCTCGACCAGCAGCGCGGCGCGGCGGCGGCGACCGGCGGCCTTGTCCACCGCGCCGCCATCGATCGCCGCGTCCAGCGTCGCCTGGGCGTCCAGCCAGCGGCCGTCCTTGGTCTCGAGATCGAACAGGGTCCCCGCGACCCAGCCGCTTTTCGGCTTCAGCCGCCAGGCGCGGCGGGCGAGATCGAGCGCGGCCGAACGATCGTTGCGCTTCGCCGCCTGTCCCAACAGCCCGCGCACGCCGAGAAATTCGGTTTCCGGCCGGTCCGCCATGGCGGCGAAAAAGCGCGCCGCCGCCGTCTCGTCGCCCGACAGCTGCGCCGACTGCGCGGCCAGCAACAGCGTCAGCGGCGGCTCGTTCAACAAGCCTTCGGCGCGGCGCGCCTGGCGGCGGGCCTCGTCGGC
>CAYIQU010000448.1:0-2088 GCA_964365645.1 uncultured Hyphomicrobiales bacterium
TAAAGCGCGCGCCGGCGATTCGGCCGGCGGCGTCGCGGCGGTTTTCGGCGCGGATGGCGCCGCCGTGCGCGGCGACGATCTGATGCGAAAGGCTCAAGCCCAGGCCGGAATGGATGCCGAATTTCTCGCCTTCGGGCCGCTCCGAGTAAAAGCGCTCGAAGATCGCCGCCTCCTTGCCTTCGGGGATTCCCGGGCCGTCGTCCTCGACCGTCACCGTCACCGTTCCGTCGGCGAGCGTGGCGGTCAGCGCGATGACGCCGCCGGGCGGGCTGAAGGAGACGGCATTGGCGATCAAGTTGCGGAAGACCTGCACCAGCCGCCCTTCCATCCCGCGCACGATCAACGGAACGTCGGGATCGATCGTCAGCGCCAGCCGGGGCCCGGCGCCGCCCCGGGTCAGTTGATGCACCTCGACGACGGTCCCGAGGAGGGCATCGAGGCGCACCGGTTCGGGCGTCGCCCGCGACAATTCGGCGTCCAGGCGCGAGGCGGCGGAAATGTCGCTGATCAGCCGATCCAGCCTTCGGATGTCGTCGGCGATGATCGCCATCAGCTTGTCCCGTTGCGCCGGATCGGAGACGCGGTTGAACGTCTCGACCGCGCTTTGGATCGACGTCAGCGGATTCTTGATTTCGTGCGCGACGTCGGCGGCGAAGTGCTCGATCGCATCCATGCGCTTCCACAACGCCTCGGTCATTTCCTTGAGGCTGGCCGCCAACTCGCCGATTTCGTCGTTGCGGCCGCGAAGATCGGGAATGGCGTGGCGTTCGTGCGCGCCGCCCCGCACCCGGCGCGCCGCGGCGGCCAGCAGGCGCAGCGGCTGGGCGATGGTGCCGGCGAGATAGATCGACAACAGCACCGTGATCGCCAGCGCCGCGCCGAACATCTTGAGAATGTCGAGGCGGACCCGGTACATGGCCTCGTCGATATCCCACGATTCCTTCGACAGCATCAGCGCGCCCAGCACCTTCTTGTAGCGCTGCACCGGAACGGCGACGCTGAGGATCAGCCCTTCCTCGGGCGCGGTGCGCACCGCGCGGTCGATATCCCCGCCGAGCGCGGCGACGACCTCGGTATAATCCTCGGCCCTGGGCGTCGCGCTTTCGCGATAGGCCTCCATGTCCTCCAGGCCGAACCACCGGCTGAGCGTCCGGCGGTAATGTTCCAGCATTCGGCCCAGCAATCCGCGCGGTTCGGGACTCGGCGGCAGTTCCTCGATGCTGACGCGGCTGCTGGGGGCGCCCAGCGTCCGGCTGTCGGCCACCATTTCGCCGTCCAGCTTGAACAGCCGCGCGCGGGCCTCGGTGGTTTCGACCAGGCGGCGGACGATGCGGGCGGCGACCTCGGGCACCAGTTCGTCGCTGCCCAGCGGGTCGGCCGTGACCGCGACTTCGGCGACCGCGGCCGCGAACGTTTCCGCCTGCAGTTCCAGCGCCGACAGTTCCGTCTCGATCAGCGTGCGTTGATGCTGGCCGAGAAACAAGAGGCCGCCGACCAGAAACACCAGGGCGAAGACGTTGACGGCGAGAATCCGCCGCGTGATCGGCGAGATTCTCGGGGGCTTGGAAAGCGAGATGCCGTGGGGAGGCCACATCGGCAAGGTGCCCGTGTTCTTATTCGCCGCGATAACGATAGCCGACGCCGTAGAGAGTCTCGACCTGGGCGAATTCGGAATCGATCTCGCGGAACTTGCGCCGGATGCGCTTGATGTGGCTGTCGATGGTGCGGTCGTCGACGTAGATGTTTTGCCCGTAGGCTTCGTCGATGAGCTGATCGCGGTTCTTGACGTGGCCGGGACGGCGGGCGAGCGCTTGCAAGAGCAGGAACTCGGTCACCGTCAGATTCACGTCACGGCCCTTCCAGCGGCATGAATGCCGGCCCGGATCCAGCTCGAGATCGCCGCGTTGCAGCAGCCCGGCCGCGGCCGCCGGCCCCGCCATCGCCTCGCGCCGACGCAACACCGTGCGAATCCGCTCGATCAGCAGGCGCTGCGAGAACGGCTTGGTGATGTAGTCGTCGGCGCCCATGCGCAGGCCCAGCACCTCGTCGATCTCGTCGTCCTTGGAGGTGAGGAAGATCACCGGCATG
>CAYIQU010000449.1:0-2088 GCA_964365645.1 uncultured Hyphomicrobiales bacterium
ACCGAGGCAGGGCCGTTGGTTTCGCCGCCGCGCGACACCGACGCGCCGGACGGATTGCACGAGCCCTCTTCCATGCGGATGCCCCACTCGTCGATCGGCCGGCCGTTCGGCAGGCCCTTCGAACTCGCGCCCGCCATCGACAGCCAGGCATCGGTCATCCGCCAGCCGAGGTCGGGGGCGCGCTTGCCGTAGTCCATGTGGCCGTAGATGCGCTTGCCGTCGATCTCCTTCACGTGCACCGAGAAGAACTCGGCGATGTCCTCATAGGCCGACCAGTCGAGCGGGACGCCCAGCTCGTAGCCGTAGATCTTCTTGAAATTGGCCTTCAGGTCCGGGCGCTTGAACCAGTCGTAGCGGAACCAGTAGAGGTTGGCGAACTGCTGGTCCGGCAGCTGCCACAGCTTGCCGTCCGGGCCGGTGGTGAACGATTTGCCGATGAAGTCATTGACGTCCAGCGTCGGCAGCGTGACGTCCTTGCCTTCGCCCGCCATCCAGTCCGTCAGGTTGACCGCCGACTGCAGGCGCGAGTGCGTGCCGATCAGGTCGGAGTCGTTGATGTAGGCGTCATACAGATTGCGATTGGTCTGCATCTGCGTCTGCACCGCCTGCACCACCTCGCCCTCGCCGAGCAACTGGTGATTCACCTTGATCCCGGTGATCTCGAAGAACGCCTTGGTCAGCACCTTCGATTCGTACTCATGCGTCGGGATCGTCTCCGACAACACGTTGATCTCCAGGCCCTTGAACGGCTTGGCGGCGTTGACGAACCATTCCATCTCCTTCAACTGCTGCGCCTTGCTCAGCGTGGAGGGCTGGAACTCCTTGTCGACCCACTGCTTCGCCTGGTCCATGCCGGCAAAGCCGACCGGGGTGAAGGCGGCCGCTACTGCGAGGGCGAGCGTCGCCCCCAATCTCCTGTACGTCGTCATCTCTCGCTCCTCTCTGTTTTTCGGCTTGTCTGTCGGCTTGCACAACAGTCGTCGCATCGTATAATCGAAAGCAAACGAATGTCAATAGAAGAAACTAAAAGCTGGTCCGTGGCGGCCCGAATGGAAATAGCGGAATTTTCGTAACGAATCAAACTGAAAAAACGGCCGTGCCCCTTCTCACCCCGCGCCAAGCGGACATCGTGGCCATGGCCCGCGACACCGGCCGTCTCGACGTCGATGTCCTGGCAAGCCATTTCGGGGTCACGCCGCAGACGATCCGCAAGGATCTGAACGACTTGTGCAAGCAGGGGCTGCTGCAGCGCTACCACGGGGGCGCGATGCTGCCCTCGGGCGTCGCCAATCTGGCCTACGAGGCGCGCCGCCAGCTGGCGACCGAGGCGAAGCGCCGCATCGGGCTGAAGGCCGCCGAACTGATTCCGAATGACTGCTCCCTGCTGATCAACATCGGCACCACCACCGAGCAGGTCGCCACCGCGTTGCGCGCGCATACGGGCCTGATGGTGATCACCAACAATATCAATGTCGTCAACCTGTTGCAGGGCTACACCGGCGTCGAGGTGATCGTCACGGGCGGCGTGCTGCGCCATTCCGATGGCGGCATCGTCGGCGAGCCGGCGGTCGACTTCATCCGCCAGTTCAAGGTCGATTACGCGATCATCGGCACCTCGGCGATCGACGAGGACGGCACGCTGCTCGACTACGATTATCGCGAGGTGGAGGTGTCGCGCAAGATCGTCGAGAACAGCCGGCGCGCGATTCTGGTCGCCGACTGCCTGAAGTACGGGCGTTCGGCGCCCGTGCGCATTGGCCACATTTCCGATATCGACCACTTCGTCACTGACGCCATGCCGCCGCCGCGCCTGCGGCGAATCTGCAAGGACAACGACGTGGTCATCGACATCGCGGCAGACCCCGGCGGCGAGGAAGCGGCAACCGGGCGATGAGAGCGGTGCATGGCGTCGTGCGGCGTGAAGCAGCGCAACAACCGTTGCGATCCGACCTGACGCGCAGCCTCGCGACGAGCGCGTTCCTGCTGGCGGTCATGGTGTACGTGATCGTGTGGCGCGACCTGCTCGGGCGCTTCTTCCGCTCGATGCAGGTGGGCGTCTCGCTGGTGGCCCTCACGGCGCTGTCGGTG
>CAYIQU010000450.1:0-2085 GCA_964365645.1 uncultured Hyphomicrobiales bacterium
GCCGCGCGCTTTTGCTGGCGGGCCCCTTGCGCGCGGGCAAAACCGTGCTGCTGCGCCAGGCGCTGGCCGGGCTGATCGAGTCGGGCGCGCGCCCTGAGTCCGTTCTCTATTGCTCGTTCGCGACGCCGAGCTACGGGGCCGCCGACTTCCCGGCGCTGGTCGACGCCTTCTGCCGACGCCATAAGCACGCGCCGTCGGCCGAGCTGTTCCTGTTTCTCGACGATATCGAATACGCGCCGGATTTCGAGGCCTTGCTGCTCAAGCTGGCGCGTCAATATCCGCACGCCCACGTGGTCGGCGCCGCGTCGGCGCTGGCCCCGGCGCTTTATTCGGGCGCGACGACCAAGGGCGGACGGCTGGAAATCTTCGTTCTGCCGCCGCTCACCTTCGCCGAACACCTCGCCTTGCGCGGCGCGGAGGACGACTTGTTCGCCGACGCGGGTAAGGCCGGCGGAGCCGCCGCCCTGAAGGCCGGCGCGTTGCCGCGCCTCGATCTCGAATTCCAGTATTACGTCAACTTCGGCGGATTCCCCGAAGGCGCCGGCGGCAAGCCGGGCATGGCGCCGTCGCCCGCGTTCGTCCGCGACCGGCTGGCCGACCGGGTGCTGCGCAACGACCGGGCCGGACTGGCCGGCGTCGCCGACGCGGGCGAACTCGGCCGGCTGTTGCTGGTGCTCGCCCGCGACAGCGGCCGCGAGGGCGGCATCGACGACATCGCCGGCGCCGCCGGCATCGCCAAGAACACGCTGCGCAAGTATCTCGATTATCTGGAACAGGCGTTCCTGATCCGGCGGATCGAGCGGCTCGACCAGGACGGCGGCCGGTTCCAGCGCGCGGTCGCGTTCAAGACCTGCCTCGCCGCGCCGTCGCTGTACGCGGCGCTGTTCGGCCCGGTGGCGGCGACGGAAGAATCCTTCGCCCGGCTGGCGGAAACGGCGCTGATCGCCCAATGGCTGGGCTCGCCCGACGCCCGCCACCTCGCCTACGCCAGCTGGCGCGGCGGCAAGGTCGACCTGGTCGCCCTCGACCCCCAATCGGGCAAGCCGGCCATGACGTTCGAGATCGACTGGGCGGATGCCTACGCCAAGGGCGCGGGCGTCAAGGGCCCCGCCGCCATGGTCGGCTTCATCGAAAAGACCAACCCGAAGGCCAAGGCCTTCGTTCTGACCCGCGCCGCCGCCCGGCCCGCGCGGATGCGCGGGATCGACGTGACGCTGGTGCCTTTGTCGCTGTACGCCTATTGGGCGGGACGGAACACCATCGCGCGCCTGGAAAAGGCGCCGGCAACGGCAACGCCCCAAACCCAGGGCGCAATCCAAGGCGAACCCCAGGCGGCGGATTAGTTCTTCTTGCGGTCCGCGACCGCGGCCAAGCGCAGCCGCAGCGCGTTCAGCTTGATGAAGCCTTCGGCGTCGCGCTGGTTGTAGACCGAGTCCGCCTCGAAGGTGACCAGCTCCTGGTTGTAGAGGCTGACCGGCGAGCGCCGCCCCGTCACCGAGACGCCGCCCTTGTAGAGCTTGAGCCGCACCGTGCCGGTGACGCGGGCCTGGGACTTGTCGATCAGGGCTTGCAGCATCTCGCGCTCGGGCGAATACCAGAAGCCGTTGTAGATCAGCTCGGCGTAGCGCGGCATGACCTCGTCCTTCTGGTGCGCCGCGCCGCGATCGAGCGTGATGCTTTCCATCGCCCGGTGGGCCGTGTGCAGCACGGTGCCGCCCGGCGTTTCGTAGACGCCGCGCGACTTCATGCCGACGAAGCGGTTTTCGACCAGATCGAGCCGCCCCACCCCGTGCGCGCCGGCGACCTTGTTCAAGTAATCGAGCAGTGTCGCCGGGCTCATTTTCTTGCCGTCGACGGCGACCGCGTCGCCGCGCTCGAAGTCGACCGTGATTTCCAGCGGCGTATCGGGGGCCTTTTCCGGCGCCACCGTCCGCAAGAACATGGATTCGTCGGGCGCGATCCAGGGGTCTTCCAGCGCCTTGCCTTCGTAGGAGATGTGCAAAAGGTTGGCGTCCGTGGAATAGGGCGGCTCGCCCTTCTTGTCCTTCGGGATCGGAATCTGGTGCTTCTCGGCGTATTCGATCA
>CAYIQU010000451.1:0-2077 GCA_964365645.1 uncultured Hyphomicrobiales bacterium
CGGGCATGCCGATCCCGGTGGTCATCACCGCGTTTTCGGACCGCTCGTTTTCCTTCGCGACCAAAACCCCGCCCGCCAGCTACTTCTTGAAGAAGGCGGCGAAACTGGAGAGCGGATCGAAGACCCCGGGGACCGACTTCGTCGGCAAGGTCACCATGGCCCAGGTTCGCGAAATCGCGCAGATGAAGATGGAAGACCTGAACGCCAACGACATGGACGCCGCCTGCCGGATGATCGCGGGCTCGGCTCGTTCCATGGGCATTCAGGTTACGGAGTAACGGCCATGACGACAGGAAAACGTTTGACCAAGGCCTACGAGGGCATCGACCGCAACAAGTCCTACGACTTGAAGGATGCGGTGCGCATGGTGAAGGATAACGCCAAGGCGAAGTTCGACGAGACGATCGAAATCGCCGTTAACCTCGGCATCGACCCGAAGCAGTCGGATCAGACCTTGCGCGGCGTGATCACGTTGCCGCACGGGACCGGCAAGTCGCTGCGCGTCGCCGTGTTCGCCAAGGGCGCCAAGGCCGATGAAGCGAAGGCCGCCGGGGCGGAACTCATTGGCGGCGACGATCTGGCCGAAAAGATCAACAATGGCGAGATGAATTTCGACCGCTGCATCGCCACCCCGGACATGATGGGCGTGGTCGGCAAGTTGGGTAAGGTTCTCGGCCCCCGCGGCCTGATGCCGAACCCGAAGCTCGGCACCGTGACCATGGATGTCACGAGCGCGATCAAGGCGGCCAAGGCCGGCCAGCTGGAATTTCGCGTCGAGAAGGCGGGCATCGTCCATGCCGGCGTCGGCAAAGCGAGCTTTTCCTACGACGCGCTCGTGGAAAACGTCGCGGCTTTCATCGATGCCATCGTCAAGGCCCGGCCTTCGGGCGCCAAGGGCACGTACATGAAGAAGGTCAGCCTAAGCTCCACCATGGGGCCGGGCGTGAAGATCAACTTCTCCTCGCTGCACGGCTAGGCGGCGGGAAGGATCGCGTTCGACTTGTTTTGAGGGAATGCCGCGGATCGGTCCAACCGGTTCGCGGACGAGGAAGCGGGCGGAAACGGCCGCTTCCGACCTGTCCAAGACCGTAGGCGCCAAGGGCGAAAGGCAACTTTCGCCGGCGGCTTAAAGGGAAGCATCCCGCCTGCCGAGACAGTGCGACAAGCCGCATTTTCCGGATGCTCCGGACAAGCGGATGACCTGTGGCGCTGGACAGGATGAACCGGTCTTCGAGGCGGCGGTGCCGTCGCGAAGGCCAAGTGTCCAACGCCCCTCGCGGTTTCAAGCCGCGGGGGCTGGGATGTGGAGACGACAGTGAACCGTACGGAAAAAGAACAGCTGGTCGCTTCGATGCATCAGATGTTCGCCGACGCCCATCTGGTTGTGGTCACCCACTATTCGGGAATGACCGTGACCGAGCTTGGCGATCTGCGGACCAAGATGCGCGCGGCGGGCGCTGGTCTCAAAGTCACGCAAAACCGGCTCACGCGTCGTGCCCTGGAAGGCACGAAGTTCAAGAGCCTTGACGGATTGTTCACCGGGCCTACGGCAATCGCTTATTCCAAGGACCCGGTCGCAGCCGCCAAGGTCGCTGTGACCTTCGCGAAGACCAACGAGAAGCTCAAAATTGTCGGCGGCGCGCTGGGCGAGGAAGTCCTCGCCGTCGACGGCGTTAAGGCGCTGGCATCGTTGCCGTCGCTGAACGAGCTTCGCGGCAAGATCGCCGGGCTTATCAATGCCCCGGCGACCAAAATTGCGGGCGTTCTGCAAGCGCCCGCCGGGCAACTCGCCCGGGTCTTCACTGCCTATGCCGACAAGGGCCAGGCGGCGTGATCCGAATTCCTCAGCAATAGAGTCAAACCCAAGGAGCATACGACAATGGCTAACCTCGATCAGATCGTCGACGATCTTTCCAAACTGACCGTCATGGAAGCCGCGCAGCTTTCCAAGATGCTCGAAGAAAAGTGGGGCGTTTCCGCCGCGGCTCCGGCCGCGGCCGCGGCCGCCCCGGCCGCCGCCGCCCCGGTCGAAGAGAAGACCGAGTTCACCGTCGTTCTGGTGGACGGCGGCGCCCAG
>CAYIQU010000452.1:0-2070 GCA_964365645.1 uncultured Hyphomicrobiales bacterium
GGTCGAGGACGCGGCCAAGCAGCTCTACATCCGGGCGCTGAAGCTGCTGCCGCCCGACATCAAGTCGGGATTCGCGCGCGCGGTCCTCTCCGAAACGGCGCCGGGCGCGCGCGCCGTGCTCGACACCATGGTCGCCAACATCGCGGGCGCGGAAAAGACCGACAACCTGCTCTGCCAGGACACCGGCATCCCCATCTATAACGTCGTTATCGGCCGCAACGTGGACGTCGACGGCGCCGCGCTCAAGGCGGCGATCCGGCGCGGCTGCGAACGGGCGACGCGCGAGCACCCGCTGCGCTCGTCGGTGGTGCATCCCCTGACGCGCGCGAACGAGCACACCTCCTGCGGCGTCGGAGTCCCGGTCATCCATTTCGATTTCGGCGACGCCGACGAAACGCTCGAAATCGAGATGATCCCCAAGGGCAGCGGCTCGGAAAACGGCTCCTGGCTCAAAATGGCGATTCCGGCCGAGGGCATCGACGCCATCAAGACTTTCGTCGTCGATTGCGTGTTGAACGCCGGCGGCCGGACGTGCCCGCCCGTCATCGTCGGCGTCGGCGTCGGCGGCACCGCCGATCTGTGCGTCCACTTGGCCAAGCGGGCGGCGACCCGCGCGCTCGGCAGCGTTTGCCCCGACCCCGAGGGCGCGGCGCTGGAAAGCGCGCTGTCGGCCGCCGTCAACGGTCTCGGCGTCGGTCCGCAAGGGTTGGGCGGCGACACCACCGCGTTCGCCGTCCACGTCGAATTGGCGGCAACCCACATCACCATGAACCCGGTGGCCGTCAACATGCAGTGCCATTCGGCCAGGCGGGCGACGGCGACGTTCACGCCTCGCGGCATCGAGTACGGATACTGACATGGCCCATTACGATCTGACCCTTCCCATCGACGAGGCGATGGCGCGTTCCTTGCGCGTCAACGACACGGTGACGCTGAACGGCGTCCTGTTCGGCATCCGCGACGCGACGCAAATCCACATGTTCGACCGGGGCCGGACGACCAAGTTCGACCTCACGGGCCACGCCGTGATCCACACCGCGCCCAACGTGCGCAAAGTTCCGGCCGACGCCGCCAACCCCGCCGGCTACGCCCCGGTGTGCGTCGGCACCACCACCTCGGCCCGGATGGAACGCTTCACCCGCCCCTTGATGGAACGCCGCGGCGTGCGCCTGATTATCGGCAAGGGCGGCCTGCTGGCGGAATCGAGCCAGGCCTTCGCCGCCCTGGGCGGCGCCTATCTCGCCATCGTCGGCGGGGCGGCGGCGCTGGAGACGACCTGGATCGAGGCCATCGAGGACGTCGATCTCGACGATCTCAATCCGGAATCCTTGTGGAAATTCCGCATCCGCGGTTTCGGCCCCCTGCGGGTGGCCATGGACAGCCACGGCGACAGCCTGTATCGCGACGTCGGCCAGGCGTCGGCGGCCCGGCGCGAGGGCGTGCTGGCCGCGCTCGGCGTCAAAACATAGGCAAGCTCGTAACCCCATGGACGAAATCAAGACCGACATCCTGATTCTGGGATCGGGCGGCGCCGGCCTCTTCGCCGCCCTGCACGCGCACCAAGCCGCGCCCGAATTGTCCATCACCGTCGCGGTCAAGGGCCTGCTCGGCAAGTCGGGATGCACCCGCATGGTCCAGGGCGGCTACAACGTCGCGCTGGCCCAGGGCGATTCGGTCGAGCGCCATTTCATGGACACCATCGAGGGCGGCAAGTGGCTGCCCGACCAGGACTTGGCCTGGACCCTGGTGACGACCGCCGTCGAGCGCGTCCACGAATTGGAGAACGAGCTCGGCTGCTTCTTCGACCGCAATCCCGACGGCACCCTGCACCAGAAGGCCTTCGCCGGACAGACCTTCGACCGCACCGTGCACAAGGGCGACCTGACCGGCATCGAGATCATCAACCGCCTCGCCGAGCAGGTGTGGGCGCGCGACATCGCGCGGCTCGAAGAGCACCGCGCGGTGGAACTGGTGAAGACGCCGTCGGGAGATGCGCTCGCCGGCGTGCTGATGATCGACATGCGCACGGGCGAATATTTGCTGGTGCGTGCAAAGGCCGTGCTGCTCGCC
>CAYIQU010000453.1:0-2063 GCA_964365645.1 uncultured Hyphomicrobiales bacterium
GGCTGCACCTGCACGCCCTGCTCGCCGCGCCCTTCATGATGATGGCGATGGTGCTTCTCGCCGCGACCTTCACGCTCCGTCACGTTCGCCAAGGCGGCACGACCGCGATCATCGGCCTCGGCGTGATGACGGGATTCCTGGTTTATTTCTTTTCCGACGTCGCCTTCGCCCTCGGCCTGTCGAGCAGCATTCCCATCGCTCTTGCCGCCTGGACACCGACGGGCGTTACCGGGTCGATCGGCGTCGCGCTTATTCTGCACCTGGAGGACGGATGATGTCCCTCCTTGCGGTCGCGTTTCGCGGCGACATGTCCAGGCCCCGTCTTCGTCCGCGCCGCGTCGCGGCGGCGCTTCTCGTCGCGTTGGCGTTCGCCGTCGCGCCGCGCGTGGCTGCTTCCGCCGTGGGACCCGCCACGAGCCAAGCGATGAACTTCACCGCCGACGAGGTCACGCACAATCGGGATTTGGGCATCGTTACCGCCTCCGGCAATGTCGAAATCGTCCACGGCGGGCGCACCCTTTACGCCGATTCGATCACCTATAACGAGCGCCAAGATCTGATCGCCGCCAGCGGAAATATCCGCCTGCTCGAAGAAAGCGGCGACGTCATATTCGCCGACTACATGGAACTCACCAGCGACATGCGCGACGGCGTGATGAAAAGCCTGCGCATTCTGCTGGCCGACCGTTCGCGCATCGCCGCGATCGAGGCGCGCCGGACCAACGCCAATCGCCACGAAATGGACCGCGCCGTCTACAGCCCCTGCGAGACGTGCCAGAAAGATCCCTCGCGGCCGTTGCTCTGGCAGGTGAAGGCCGTGCGCGTCGTTCACGACGTCGAACGACAGACGATCGAATACAAGGATGCCTGGCTGGAACTGGGGGGCATTCCGGTCGCCTATACACCCTACTTCTCCCACCCCGATCCGACGGTGAAACGCCGCACCGGATTCCTGGCGCCGAACGTGGGCAACTCCACTTTCTTCGGCGCGTTCGTTCAGACGCCGTTCTTCTGGGACCTCGGCCCCAACCAGGACATGACCCTGACGCCGCTGCTCACCACCAAGAAGGGCGGCGGCGGCGGCGGTGAATATCGCTTCCTCGGCCAGGAAAGCATGGTCAAGGGGAAGTTCAGCGCCGCCCTCAACGACAGCGCCGCGCTCCGCGGCCACGTCGACATGAAAGGACGCGTCAACCTGAACGATACCTGGCGCACGGGTCTCGACGCCCAAGGGGCGAGCGACGACACCTACATGCGCCAGTACCGCTATCAAAGCCAGCCGATGCTGACGACCCGCGCCTATACCGAGGGTTTCCGCGGCCGGAACTACATGGCGGCCAATGCCTACGCGTTCCAGGACCTACGCGCCGACGTCTCGACCGCCAGGACGCCCTTGGTTCTGCCCATGGTCGAGTATTCCCACGTCGGCGAACCGCGCGGCGGCGGCGGCCGCACCCGAATGGACGCGAACATGCTCGCCTTCACCCGCACCGGGGGAACCGACGTCCGCCGCCTGTCCGTCGCGCCGGGCTGGGATTTGCCTTACGTCGGACCGGCCGGAGACATCTATAAGCTCTCCCTCACGGTTCGCGGCGATCTCTACCACGTCAACGGCCACGAATACGCCGGGCGCGGCGATTCCTTCAACGGCACCGTCGGCCGCGTCCACCCCGAAGGCGCCTTCGAATGGCGCTATCCCTTCATTCGCCGTTACGGCACCGTCAGCGAGGTTCTGGAACCCATCACTTCGCTCGTCGTCAGTCCGAACGGCGGCAATCCCGTTCGAATCCCGAACGAGGATAGCCGCGAAATCGAACTCGACGAAACCAACCTGTTCACCGGCCGGCGCTATCCCGGTCTCGACCGGGTCGACGGCGGCGCCCGCTTCAACTACGGCTTGCGATGGAGCCTGTTCGGCGACAAGGGCGGCAACACCAGCGTCCTCCTCGGCCAGTCGGTGCGCGCGCGCACCGACGACACCTACAACGAGGGGCCCGGGCTTGAGGATAACCTGTCCGACTACGTCGCCCGCATCAACGTCCGCCCCATCCGGTTCGTCAACC
>CAYIQU010000454.1:0-2063 GCA_964365645.1 uncultured Hyphomicrobiales bacterium
CAGCATGACCCCCGACTGCGGCGGCCAGGGCGCGGCACCCGAGTCCGCCGCGCATGGCGGGGGGGCCGGGCCTTCGCCCGAGGAATTCCGCCGCCTGGCCGAGGACTTCACCGCCCGTTATCGCCAGCCCGACGGCAGCATCCGTCCGGCGCGCGCGACCGTTCCCGCCATGGACCACAACGCCCACGGCGCCCACGGCATGTCCGCGCCCATGCCCGAGAGCCGCGACGATGCGCCTTTGGATGTCTATTTCACGGCTTTCCAGTGGGGCTTCGCGCCCGGCGTGCTGCGGCTCGAGGCCGGCCGGCCTTATCGCCTTCGCATGATGGCGGTGGACGTCACCCACGGCGTCGCCCTCCAGTTCGGACCCGCCAGCCGGATCACCCGGCTGAGAGCCAACACGCTGGTCGAGCAGACGATGACGTTCACCCGGCCCGGCGAGCATCTCGTCTATTGCACGGTCTACTGCGGTCCCGGCCACGCCCGGATGCAAAGCCGCCTGATCGTGGAGCGCGCGTCGTGACCGGCGAGCTTGCCAAACGCCTCGGGCATCTGCCCGCGAGCGACAGGGCCTTGCTGCTGGTGCTCGCGGCGGCCGCCCTGGTCGCGCTGCTGCTCGGGCTCGGCTTCGGCCTGGCGACCGGCTTGGCGCGCGGCGGATTCCTCGCTGCTTTCCTGGGCGGCCTCGACGACGAAACCGGCTACCGGCTGATGACCCTGCACGGCACCGACGCGTTTTTCTACTGGTTGTCGTTGGCACAGGCATTTCTGTTGCTGGTGTTGGTCCTCGGCAGCTCCGCGGGTTCGCGGCGCCTGACCGCGCGGCCCGCCGCCTGGACGGGCGCCGTCGCGATGATCGTCGGATTCGTCTTGAGTCAGTGGGGCGCCTGGGCGGGCGCGCCGCTGCTCTACGACGCGCCGCCCGAGCTGGCGATAGACCCGACGCCCGCGTTCGCCGCCATCCACGGCGGCTATCTGCTGCTCGCGGCCGGATCGGCCCTGCTCGCCGGCGCCGCCATCGCCACCGCGCTGCAAGCGAAACGCAAGGACGGCGAGGAATGGTCCTCGATCGCGTTCGCCGCCGTCGCCTGGGCGGGGCTGTTGCTGGTCAGCGCGGTGGCCGCGTTCAACGCCTTCGGACCCGCCCTTCTGTGGGCGTTGGGATTCGGATCGTTGCCGCCCGACTATTCGACCGCGTGGCATTTGTTGTTCCACAACATGCACTACCTGCCCCTTCTGGCGACGGTGGTGGTGTGGTACGCGCTGGTCCAGGAATTGACCGGCGTGCATTCGATCTTCGGCGCGGCGTTTTCCAAGGTTGCCTTCGCGGCCTATCTGGTGTTCGTGCCGCCGACGTCGCTTTACCACATGTTCCTGGAACCGGATTTGCCGGAAACGGTGCGCACGCTCGGCTCGCTGTTATCGCTGTTCATCGGCGTTCCGACCGTGCTGGTGTTCCTGGTGTTGACCGCCTCGCTCGAGGTTCGCGCGCGCGCGTTGGGCGCGCGCGGGCTGTTCGGCTGGATTCCGCTCCTGCCGTGGCGCCATCCGGCCATGGCCGCCATCGGCGCCGCCGTGGTGAACTTGGCGCTGGGCGGGGCGTTCTCGTTCGTCCTGATCCAGGAAAAGCTGGCGCCACTGCTCAGCGACACGTTCATGGTTCCCGGTTATTTCCACTTTCTCACCCTCGGCACGGTGACGCTGACCTTCCTCGCCGGATTCAGCGTCGCCCTGCCGGCGCTGACGGGCCGGGCGTTGCGCGCGCCCGCGTGGCTGGTCCGGCTTTCGTGGCTGGCGACAGCGGGTCTCCTTGTGTTCGGCGCGGCCGGCATCGCCGCGGGATACAGGGGCGTGCCCCGGCGCGCGATTTCGGTCGCCTACGAGGGCCTGGCGCCGCCCGCGTGGTCCGCGCTGATGGCTTGGGTCGGCGTCGGCGCGGGCATCATGGGCGCGGCGATGATCGCTTATGTCGCGATCGTCGCGGCCTCGCTGAGCGGCCGCGCGCGGGGGAGCGAATCCCCGCGCGCCTCAAAAGACACGGGCGACTCGCCCGCGACCGCCTG
>CAYIQU010000455.1:0-2057 GCA_964365645.1 uncultured Hyphomicrobiales bacterium
GATCGAACCGCTGACCTCTTGAATGCCATTCAAGCGCTCTCCCAACTGAGCTACGGCCCCTTCGTGGTCTCCATTCCTCAGGCAAGCGGGCTTTGGGCGGCCCGGCGGGCGCGACCCATTAGCGGCCGCTTTCGTCTTCAATGTGTTCCTTCACCTCGGACACATCGTCCTCGTCCTCGCCGAGATCGGAGGTATCCTCGATGATCTTGTCGTCCTCTTCCTCGTCGGTATCCTCGGGCGCGCCCTCGACGGCGGTCGCTTCGATATCCGGCACCACCGCGGGCGGGCGCGGGCTTTCCACCGGCTTCGCCGCCGCCTGCCGCCGCTGCTTGACCGGCGCCGCCGGATCGTTCCGCGTTCCGCATTTCGGACACACGATCGGATCGCGATTCAGATCGTAGAACCGCGCGCCGCAACCCTGGCAGGTCCGTTTAATGCCCCACTCCGGTTTACTCACCCGTCGTCCTCCTGGCTCGCGTTCGCCATGTGCTCATGGCCGTGTCATGGCCCGGTCCGCCCCTTCCGTCGATCCCCTTGTCGCCGGGGCGCGTCGGGGGCGCCGGTTGGTGCCGGTTCAGGCCGGCAGAGCCTTTGCCATTTTCCCGCCCGGGTGTCAAAACTAAAAAAAGCCGGCCCTACCGGGTTGCCGATCCCCCGCCGGGGCCTCTCCCCTATGCCGCGCCGGGCTTCGCGTGTTAGAAAACCGCGCCATGCATCCTTCCCCCTTGGCCCCCCGCCCCCTGGTGTCCCGCACCGCGCCCGCGCTGCGCGGCACCGTCGTTGCGCCCGGCGACAAGTCGATTTCCCACCGGGCGCTGATGTTCGGCGCGCTGGCGGCGGGCGAAACGCGCATCGAGGGGCTTTTGGAAGGCGAGGACGTGATCGCCACCGCCCGCGCGCTGAAAGCGCTGGGCGCGGGCGTCGAGCGGCTGGGCGCGGGCGCGTGGCGCGTCGCGGGCCGCGGCGTCGGCGGGCTGATCGAACCCGAAGGCGTGCTCGATATGGGCAATTCCGGAACCTCGGCCCGCCTGTTGATGGGAATTCTCGCCCAGCATCCCTTCAGCGCGACGTTGACCGGCGATGCCTCGCTTTGCAAACGGCCGATGGGCCGGGTCATGGAACCCTTGAAGCGCATGGGAGCCTCGTTCGTGGCCCGCGACGGCGGGCGCTTGCCGCTCACCATCACCGGTCCCGATCGCCTCCTGCCGATCGAATACGAATTGCCGGTGCCGTCGGCCCAGGTGAAATCGGCGGTGCTGTTGGCGGGGCTTGCCGCCCCCGGCCGGACCGGCGTGATCGAACGCGAACCCACCCGCGACCACAGCGAGCGGATGTTGCGCCACTTCGGCGCCGAGGTGACCGTCGAGGACCTTCCCGGCGGCGGGCGGCGGGCCTGTGTCGTCGGCCAGCCGGAGCTGAAGGCCGCCGCGGTCGCCGTGCCGGGCGACATTTCATCGGCCGCGTTCGCGCTGGTCGCCGGAACGATCGTTCCCGACGCGCGCGTCACCGTGCGCAACGTCGGCACCAATCCCCTGCGCGCCGGCATTCTGGCCACGCTCGCGGACATGGGCGCCTGCCTCGATTTCGCCAACCCGCGCGAGCAAGGCGGCGAGCCGGTCGCGGATATCACCGCGTCCTTCGCCGCCCTGCGGGGCGTCGACGTGCCGCCCGAACGCGCCCCCCGCATGATCGACGAATACCCGATTCTCGCCGTCGCCGCCGCCTTCGCCCAGGGAACGACGCGGATGCACGGCCTGGCCGAACTGCGCGTCAAGGAAAGCGACCGCCTGGCGGCCATCGCCCGCGGCCTTGCCGCGCTGGGCGTGAAGGTGGAGGAAGGCGAGGACTGGCTCGCCGTTCACGGCGTCGGCCGCCCGCCGCAAGGCGGCGCGAAAATCGCCGTCAACCTCGACCATCGGATCGCCATGGCGTTTCTGGTTTTCGGCATGGCGAGCCGCGAGCCGGTCGGCGTCGACGACGCAAGCCCCATCGACACCAGCTTTCCCGGGTTCGCTTCGCTGATGAACGGCCTCGGCGCGAAAATCGAGGCGGAGAGC
>CAYIQU010000456.1:0-2057 GCA_964365645.1 uncultured Hyphomicrobiales bacterium
CTCGGCGGCCTGCTGACCACCTGGGCGACGTTCGCGCCGTCGTTCTTTCTGATTTTCCTCGGCGCCCCGTACATCGAGGCGTTGCGCCAGAACAAGGCGCTCTCGGCGGCGCTGGCCGCCATCACCGCCGCCGTGGTCGGCGTGGTGCTGAATCTGGCCGTCTGGTTCTCGGTTCACGTGGTTTTCGCCCGCGTCGGCGAGGTTCGCGTCGGCCCGGCGCGCCTGCCGTGGCCGGAATGGGCGAGCATGGACGGCGCGGCGGCGCTGTTGGCGATCGGCGCGCTGGTCGCCATGCTGCGTTTCAAGGTCGGCATGATCCCGACGCTCGGGGCGGCCGCGCTTCTCGGCGCGGCATGGAAGCTGGCTGTTTAGGGAGGAGCGACCATGTGCCGCTGGCTCGCGTATCTCGGTCAACCGATTTATCTCGATAAATACCTGTTCGAGCCCAAGCATTCGCTCATCGACCAAAGCCTTCATTCCGAACGGACGCGCGTGACCACCAACGGCGACGGCTTCGGGGTCGGCTGGTACGGCGAGCGCGAGGAGCCGGGGCTATACCGCGAAGTCCTGCCCGCCTGGAACGACCCCAATCTGCGCAGCCTTGCCCGCCAAATCCGCTCGCGCTTGTTTTTCGCCCATGTGCGGGCCTCGACCGGGACCGAGACCTCGCGCATGAACTGCCACCCCTTCGCTTACGGGCGCTGGCTGTTCATGCATAACGGCCAGATCGGCGAGTACGAACGCGTGCGCCGGGCCATCGACGCGTTGATTCCGGACGATCTCTATTCCCGGCGGCGCGGCAGCACCGACAGCGAGGCGTTTTTCTATCTTCTGTTCCGCTTCGGCCTGGAAGAAGACCCCGAGGGCGCCTGGCGGCGGGCGGTCGAGGCGGTGCTGGGCGCGATGGACAAGGCGGGCGTCAAGGAGCCCTTCCGCATGACCTCGATCCTGAGCGACGGCAAGGTCCTCTACGGGCTCCGCTACGCGACCGATCCCGAGCCGCCCAGCCTTTACTGGCGATGCACCCGGGACGAGCTGCTGGTGGTGTCCGAGCCCCTCGATTCCGACATGAGCCACTGGGAAGAAGTTCCGACGCAAAGCCTGCTGATCGCCGAGGGATTGGGGCAGGCCGCGGTCGAGCCGTTTCGGGTCTAGGACGGTGGCAGCACCTTGCCCGGGTTCATGATCCCTAAGGGATCGAGGGCGGTCTTGACCGCGCGCATCAAGTCCAGTTCCACGTCTTCCTTGTAGCGGTCCATGTCCTTGAGCTTCAGTTTGCCGACGCCGTGCTCGGCGCTGAAGCTGCCGCCCAATTCCTGGACCAGGTCGTGGATCGTCCGGTTGAATCGCTCCCAATGATCCAGGAACCGGGCGCGGTCCATGCCCACCGGCTGGCTGACGTTGAAATGCACGTTGCCGTCGCCCATGTGGCCGAAGGGGCAGACGCGCGCGGCGGGCATCGCCGCCTCGACCGCCGCCGTGGCGCGCTCGATGAATTCCGGCACGCGGGACAGCGGAACCGAGACGTCGTGCTTGATGCTGCCGCCCTCGGGCTTTTGCGCTTCGGACATGGACTCGCGCAGCTTCCACAGCGCGTCCGCCTGCGGCTCGCTCTGGGCGATGACCGCGTCGGCGACGATGCCGCCCTCGGCCGCCGATTCCAAAACCGATTCCAGCGCGCGCCGCAGGCCGGCGCCCTCGTCGCGGGGGCTCGCCAGTTCCATCAGCGCGTACCAGGCGTGGGGCGCGGCGAAGGGATCGCGGACGCCGGGAATGTGGCGCAGCACGAATTCCAGGGGATTGCGTCCCGAGAACTCGAACGCGGTCAGGGTCTCGCCGCAGGCGTCGCGAAGCCGGGCGAACAAGTCGAGCGCGGCGCGCGGCGACGGCAACGCGGCCAGGGCCACCGCGCGGGAATGGAGCATCGGGAACAGCTTGAGGGTCGCGGCGGTAATGACGCCGAGCGTTCCTTCCGCGCCGACGAACAGGTGTTTGAGATCGTAGCCGGAGTTGTCCTTGCGCAAGCCCTTGAGTCCGTCCCAGATGCGGCCGTCGGG
>CAYIQU010000457.1:0-2056 GCA_964365645.1 uncultured Hyphomicrobiales bacterium
GGTAGTTGGCGGCGGACGCCATGACGTCGGCGCGATTGGTCCAAAGATCGATGCGTCCGTCGCCGTCGTGATCGACGGCGTAGGAGCGAAACGACGACGGCATGAACTGGGTCTGGCCCATGGCCCCGGCCCAGGAGCCGACCATCTTCTCGGGCGTGACGTGGCCCTTGTCGATGATCTCGACGGCGTAGATCAGCTCCTTGCGGAAATAGGCGCTGCGCCGCCCGTCGTAGGCGAGCGTGGCGAGCGCGGCGACCACGGGGAATCCGCCCGTCACCCGGCCGAAATCCGTTTCGATTCCCCAGAAAGCGACCAGGAAGCGCGGCTGCACGCCGTACTGTGCCGCGACTTGGTCGAGCAGCGGGCGATTCTCGCGCAGTTTGACCCGGCCCTTCTCGATGCGCGCCGGCGGAACGATCCGATCCATGTATTGACGGAAGGTCAGCGTGAATTCGGGCTGGCGACGGTCGAGTTCGATCACCCGGGGAATCGGCTGAACGCCTTGGAAGGCGCGATCGAGGGTCGTCTCGCGAATGCCCGCGGCGCGGGCGTCGGCGCGAAACCCCTTCAGCCATTCGTCGAACGGCACCTGCGGCTCGGCGGCCCGCGCGGGCCAAACGGCGCCGGCGACGGCGACCGCCAACACCCCTGCCCACAAACGTCGTTTTTTCATTCCGTCATCCATCGCGTCGATCCGCCCGCGAAACAAACCGGCGCGAAACAAAGCCCGTTCGGCCGGCGCCGCGTTTGTGGCATATCCGGCCCCGGCGGGCAATCCGGTCGCGCGCGCTTCAACGCTCCGGCGCGGGGAAAAGAGCGTCCGTCTTGCCCGTCAGCCGATAGGCCGCGAGGCCGGTCCATTCGTGCACCGCCGAGCGCAGCGTGCCCATGGCGCCGAGGAAGTCCATCTGCCAGCTCATCGGCGGATCGGGTTCGAGGGCGTAATCGACCGGATAGGGAACGACCGTCCAACCCGCGCGGCGAAACGCCCCGACCGCGCGCGGCATGTGAAAGGCGGACGTGATCAGGACCCAGGTCTCGCCCGGCTTGGGTTGCGCCAGCGCATGGCTGAAGACGGCGTTTTCGTGGGTGTTGCGCGAACGATCCTCGAACACGACCCGGGCGGGATCAAGGCCCAAGAGCGCCGCATGGTCGCGGACCGCGCCCGCCTCGGTCGCGTCCTGGCGCCCGAGAACGCCGGACCCTCCGCTGAAAACCAGCTTCGCGTCCGGATAGCGGCGGGCGACGTCGGCGAACACGATCAGCCGCTCGACCGCGCCGCTGAGGGTCAGTTGCCCGCGCGCGCGGGTGACGAATTGATCGACCATCCCGGCCAGGACGACGACCCCATCCACCCGCGCCGGCAGGGGCGCGGCGGGAAAGCGGTTTTCGAGCAGAAGAATCCCGTGTCGTCCCATGGGAACGGTCATGACGATCAAGGCGAACCCGATCACCGCCGCGACCAGCGCCCGCCCCAGCCGCCGCGCGGGCGTCCACAGAAGAACGGCGCCGACGACCAGAACGACGAAGAAGAGATTGCCCGGATTGGTGAGAAAAATCCCGACGGTCTTGGACAATTCGTAAAACATCGGGTGGAATTCAAGCCCATCAGCCGGAAAATGGAGCGCGACAGCCGTCCCAATATGCGCGAGAAGCGGGCGTCCCAAAAACAAAAAAACCGGCCTTGCCGGTTTCGCGTCTTGTCCTTGCTCAGGACAGAAGGGCGTGGACGACTCAGATGTTCAGATCGACGGAACCCCCTCTCGGGTCCGAGGGTGGCTTTTGATCCTGGGAAGGAGCCGGCTGACTCGCCGGAGCGCTTTTGGCACTGGCGTCGGCGCTGATGGAAACCTCGTCCGAACCATCATCCTCTTCAAGCACAAGCTGACGCGCGCGGGCGTTCTCAGCCTTGCGCGCTTCTTCGGCCGCCTGACGAGCCTGTTCCTGAAACTCCTTCGCCTTCTCGAGCACCATTTGCGAGGCCACGAGAGCGAGAGTGTTCGGAATTCTCTCCGTCGTATGAGCAGTGTTTTCTAACACCGTATCCTCCAGCACG
>CAYIQU010000458.1:0-2054 GCA_964365645.1 uncultured Hyphomicrobiales bacterium
CGATGCTGGGCGACATGCGGGAACTGGGCGCGGATGCCGCCGCCCGCCACGCCGCGCTGGCGCCCTTGCTGGCCGAGGCCCGCTTCGATCTCGTCTTCACCGCCGGGCCGACCATGCGGGTGCTGGCGGACGCGTTGCCCAAGGCGATGCGCGGCGGCCACGCCGAGACCGCCGAGGCGCTCGTCCCCCTGGCGACGGCGGCGACGCGCGCGGGCGACGTGGTCATGGTCAAGGGCTCGGCGGGGAGTCGAACAAACCTGATCGTCCGGGCGCTGCTGGCGTTGGGCGAGAACCGGCCGGCCCTGGCGGCCAACGGACACTGAAGGAACCGACCATGCTCTATCACATCCTTGTTCCGCTCAGCGACCAGTTCGGCGTGTTGAACGTCTTTCGCTACCTGACGTTCCGCACCGGCGGCGCGGTCATTACCGCGCTCGCGGTCAGTTTCCTGCTCGGGCCGGCGATGATTCGGATGCTGCGCCAGCACCAGGCGGGGGGCCAGCCGATCCGCGACGACGGGCCGGAAGGGCATGTGCTGACCAAGAAGGGCACGCCGACCATGGGCGGCATCCTGATCCTGGTCGCGCTCGTGGTCGCGACCCTGCTGTGGGCCGATCTGCGCAATCGCTACATCTGGGCGACGCTCGGCGTCACCGCCGCGTTCGGCCTGATCGGGTTCATCGACGACTACATCAAGGTGGTGCAGAAGAACAGCCGCGGCCTGTCCGCCCGCATCAAGTTCCTGTTCGAGATCGGGATCGCGACGATCGCCGTGTTCTGGATCGTCTCGATCGCGCCGCCGGCGCTGGCGACCGCGGTCGCGGTGCCGTTCTTCAAGACGATGCTGATCAAGCTGAAAATCTTCTTCATCGTCTTCGCCGTGTTCGTCATCGTCGGGGCCTCCAACGCCGTCAACCTGACCGACGGCCTGGACGGGCTGGCGATCGTGCCGGTGATGATCGCGACCGGCGTCTTCGCGCTGGTCTCCTATCTCGTCGGCCACGCCGTGTTCGCCAACTACCTGCAACTCAATCACGTTCCCGGCAGCGGCGAGTTGGCGATCTTTTGCGGCGCGCTGGTCGGGGCGGGACTCGGATTCCTGTGGTTCAACGCGCCGCCGGCGCGGGTGTTCATGGGCGACACCGGCTCGCTCGCCTTGGGCGGCGCGCTCGGCACCGTCAGCGTCATCACCAAGCACGAGCTGGTGCTGGCGATCGTCGGCGGGCTGTTCGTTTTGGAAACCGTCTCGGTGATCGTGCAGGTCGCGTCCTTCAAGCTGACCGGCAAGCGGGTGTTCCGCATGGCGCCGCTGCATCACCATTTCGAGAAGAAAGGCTGGGCCGAGCCCACCATCGTCATCCGCTTCTGGATCATCTCCGCGATCCTGGCGCTGGCGGGGCTGGCGACGCTCAAGTTGAGGTAGGCGCGAACCGATGATCGAGGTTTTTCCTTTCGCCGGCCTGCCGGTGGCGGTTTTCGGGCTGGGCAAGTCCGGGATCGCCGCCGCCCGCGCGCTGATGGCCGGCGGCGCCGAGGTCTGGGGCTGGGACGACGGCGAGGACGCGCGTCAACGCGCCCGCGCGGCGGGCGTGCCGCTGGTCGATCTTTACCTGTGCAACTGGCGGGAATTGACCTCGCTGGTGCTCAGCCCCGGCGTGCCGCTCCATCACCCCAAGCCGCACCGGATCGTCGAGCTCGCTCGCGGCGCCGGCTGCGAGGTCATCGGCGACATCGAGTTGCTGGCCCGCACCCAGCGCGAGGCGGCCTACGTCGGCATCACCGGCACCAACGGCAAGTCCACCACCACCGCCCTGATCGGTCACATCTTCAAGCTGGCGGGGCGCTCGGTCCAGGTCGGCGGCAACATCGGCCGGCCGGCGCTGGAGCTGGAACCGCTCGACGCCGACGGCATTTACGTGCTGGAGATGTCGTCCTATCAGCTCGAATTGACGGTCTCGATCACCTTCGACATCGCCGTCCTGCTCAACCTGACGCCCGATCACCTCGACCGCCACGGCGACATGGCGGGCTACGCCGCGGCCAAGCGCGAGATC
>CAYIQU010000459.1:0-2052 GCA_964365645.1 uncultured Hyphomicrobiales bacterium
CACCAGCACGCCGGTCGAACCGGCGATGGGTTCGACGAAGCACGCGGCGATGGTGTTGCCGCCGTAGAGATCGCAGAACCGCTGCAAATCGTCGGCCAGGTCCGCGCCCGTTTCCGGCTGGCCCTTGGCGAAGCGGTTTTCCGCCAACCAGGTGTGGCGCATGTGGACGACGCCCGGCAGCAAAACGCCGAAGGCTTCGCGGTTCTTGACCAGGCCCTGCAACGAGGTGCCGCCGAAATTGGTGCCGTGATAGGCGCGCTCGCGGGCGACGAAGCGGACGCGATGCCCTTCCCCCTTGGCCCGGAAATAGGCGAGCGCGATCTTCATGGCGCTGTCGACCGCCTCGGAGCCCGAGTTGCCGAAGAAGACGCGATTGAGTCCCTCGGGCATCAGCGCGGCGATGCGGCGGGCGACCTCGAACCCGGAAGGATGCGCCGTGTTGAAGTGGGGCGTGAATTCCACCTCCATCAACTGCTTGGCGACCGCGTCGGCGATTTCCTTGCGGCCGTGGCCGGCGGCGCAGCAGAACAGGCCCGAGGACCCGTCGAGGATCTTGTCGCCCTTGTGGTTCCAGTAGAACATGCCCTCGCCCCGCACGATCAGGCGCGGGTTGGCCTTGAAATCCCGGTTGGCGGTGAAGGGAAGCCACTGATGGTCAAGGGTGTTGGCGGCGTAGCCCATGGGGGAACCTCCGGAGGAATGGATACGGGCGATTCCTTCACTCCGGAGGGGACCGGTCAAGGCGAAAATCGCCCTACCCTTTGGGATGAATCCTTGCCCAAAACGGGCGGCGTGGGAATGATTGGCGACGCATCGCGCGAGGAGACGTCCCCATGCGGATCGGCGTGCCCAAGGAGATCAAGACCCACGAGTACCGCGTCGGGCTGCTGCCCGGCAGCGTGCGCGAGCTCGTCGCCCACGGCCATTCCGTTCAGGTCGAAACCGGCGCCGGCTTAGGAATCGGCTACGACGACGAGGCCTACCGGCGCGCCGGCGCGACGGTGGCCGAAAGCGTCGAGCGGGTCTTCGCCGAGGCCGAACTGATCGTCAAGGTGAAGGAACCCCAAGCGGCCGAACGGGCGCGCCTGAAAAAAGGCCAAACGCTGTTCACCTATTTGCACCTCGCCCCGGACCCCGCGCAGGCGGCGGACTTGATCGCCTCGGGCGCCAGTTGCATCGCCTATGAAACCGTGACCGCCCCGGAGGACGGGCGACTGCCGCTGCT
Source organism: uncultured Hyphomicrobiales bacterium (assembly GCA_964365645.1). Lineage (GTDB taxonomy): Bacteria > Pseudomonadota > Alphaproteobacteria > Rhodospirillales > 2-12-FULL-67-15 > 2-12-FULL-67-15. Next base: position 1,226 of record CAYIQU010000459.1, read on the forward strand.
GGCGCCCATGTCGCAGGTCGCCGGCCGGATGGCGATCCAGGCCGGCGCGCGCTGCCTGGAAAAGGAAGCGGGCGGGCGCGGCGTTCTGCTGGGCGGCGTGCCCGGGGTCCGCCCGGCCAAGGTGGTGGTGCTGGGCGGCGGCGTGGTCGGATCGAACGCCGCCCTGATCGCGCTCGGCGTCGGCGCCGACGTCAGCGTGCTGGATCGCAGCATCCCGACGCTGGAATCGCTGGCCGCGCGGTTCGGCATGGCGCTGAGAACCGTCTTTTCCAACCGCGAAACGGTGGAGGAATACGTCGCCGCCGCCGATCTGGTGGTGGGCGCGGTGCTGGTGCCGGGCGGCGCGGCGCCGAAACTGATTCCCCGCGCGCTGCTGAAGCGGATGCGGCCCGGCTCGGCGCTGGTGGACGTCGCCATCGACCAGGGCGGCACGGCGGAAACCTCGCGCCCGACCACGCACGCCGATCCGATCTACCGCGAGGAGGGAATCGTGCACTACTGCGTCGCCAACATGCCCGGCGCGGTGCCGCGCACCTCGACCTATGCGCTCAACAACGCGACGCTGCCGTTCGTGCTGGCGCTGGCCGACAAGGGAACCGCCCGGGCGCTGAAGGACGACGCGCATTTGCGTGCCGGGCTCAACGTTCATGCCGGGCGCGTGACCCACCCCGAAGTCGCCCGCGCGCTCGGCCGTCCGTTGGTCGACCCGCTGGCCGCGATCAAAGACTAAAAATTATTTTCGACCGAAGTGGTCGTCCAAGCGGACAATATCGTCCTCGCCCAGATAATCGCCCGATTGCACCTCGATCAAGTGCAAGGGTCGCGCG
>CAYIQU010000460.1:0-2052 GCA_964365645.1 uncultured Hyphomicrobiales bacterium
CGATTTCCTTGGTGAACAGCCCCTTGCCGCCCGCCTCGCTGAGCGCCCGGTCGAGCATCAGATCGCCCGAGGTCTTGATGACCACGATTTCGACCGCGTAGGCGGGCGCGAGAACAGGATGCGCGGCCCCCAAAAACCGCCGCACCATGCCCGCTTGCGCGAGCGCGAGGGGACTACCACGGGTGCCGATGCGAAGGGGGGGCTGGGTCATGGAGTCTAGAGTAAGGGCAAGACGGCCTTTGTCCAACCCATCCCCGAACGCTATGGTTCCCGATGGAAAAAGGGTCTTTATGCGCGTCCTCGGCATCGAAACCAGTTGCGACGAGACCGCGGCCGCCGTGGTCGACGCGGAGGGCCGCATTCTCGCCGACGAGGTCCTGTCGCAACAGGCCGAGCACCGTCCCTTCGGCGGCATTGTCCCCGAGGTCGCGGCGCGCAGCCACCTCGACCATCTCGATCCCTTGATCCGCCGCGCGCTGGCGAACGCCGGCCTGACGCTGGCCGACATCGACGCGGTTGCCGCCACCGGCGGGCCGGGCCTGATCGGGGGCGTCATGGTCGGCGTCACGACCGCGAAAGCCATCGCCGCCGTGCGGCGGATTCCGTTTCTCGCCGTCAACCACCTGGAAGGCCACGCGTTGAGCGCGCGCCTGGTCGCCGACGTTCCGTTCCCGTACCTGCTGCTGCTGGTCTCGGGCGGGCATTGCCAAGTGCTGATCGTCGAAGGCGTCGGGCGTTACGTCCGGCTCGGCACCACGGTCGACGACGCCGCCGGCGAAGCCTTCGACAAGGCGGCGAAGCTGTTGGGGCTGGGCTATCCCGGCGGCCCGGCCATCGAGAAGGCCGCCCGCACCGGCGATCCCGCCTGCTTTCCCCTGCCCCGGCCGATGATCGGCAAGCCGGGCTGCGATTTTTCGTTCTCGGGACTCAAGGCCGCGCTGGCGCGGACGGTGGCGAAAGCCGGCAAACTCGACGCCCCGACCGTCGCCGATTTGGCGAGTTCGTTCCAGGCATCCGTCGCCGCCTCGCTGGCCGATCGCACCCATCGCGCCATCGGCCTGTTCCGCACCCGTCATCCGACGGGCGACACACTGGTGGTCGCGGGCGGGGTTGCCGCCAACGAAGCGATCCGCGCGCGGCTGTCGCGGCTCGCGGACGAAAACCGGATGCGCCTGGTCGCGCCGCCGCCGAAATTGTGCACCGACAACGCCGCCATGATCGCCTGGGCGGGCGTCGAGCGCTTGAAGCTCGGCCTGATCGACGGCCTCGACTTCGCGCCGCGCCCCCGCTGGCCGCTCGACCCCACGGCGCCCAAGGCGCCCGGCGCGGGCGTGAAGGCTTAAGAAAGAGCCGCGTTTTGCCCGCTTCGCTTGCGGGGCCGCGGGCGGGGCTCCTTGCTTGCGCCCGCGTTCGCGGGCGGGCACACTTGCGCCCCATGACGGAGGCGGCGTTCAACACCATCGGCATCATCGGCGCGGGCGCGTGGGGCACCGCGCTGGCCATGGTCGCGCGCCGCGCCGGGCGCGAGGTCGTCCTCCAGGCCCACGAGCCCGAAGTCGCCGACGCCATCAACCGGACCCACTTGAACCCGGTCTATCTGTCCGGCATCGCGCTCGATCCGGCCATCCGCGCCGTCACCGACCCGGCCCTGGCCGCGCGGGCCGACGCGGTGCTGCTGGCGATGCCGGCCCAGCACCTGCGCCTGCTGGCGCGCACGATCGCGCCCGCGTGGCGCCCGGGAACCCCGGCGGTGATTTGCGCCAAGGGCATCGAGCAAGACACCGGCGCCTTGCTGAGCGAGGTGCTGGCCGACGAATTGCCGTCCGCGCCGGTCGCGATCCTGTCCGGGCCGACGTTCGCCGCCGAGGTCGCGCGCGAACTGCCGACCGCGGTGACGCTGGCCTCGACCGATCCGGCGTTGGCCGGGCAGCTTTCGCGCGCGCTCGGCGGCGCGTACTTCCGTACCTACACCACCTCCGACATCGTCGGGCCGCAAGTCGGCGGCGCGGTCAAGAACGTGCTCGCCATCGCCTGCGGCATCGTCGAGGGCCG
>CAYIQU010000461.1:0-2042 GCA_964365645.1 uncultured Hyphomicrobiales bacterium
CCGCTCGGCGGCGGCGAAGGCCGCACCTCGGGCGGCCGCCATCCGGTCACCCCGTGGGGCCAGCCGACCAAGGGATACAAGACCCGCAAGAACAAGCGGACGGATCGCTTTATCCTGCGCAGCCGACACGTCAAGAAACAACAGCAACAGCAGCAGTAAGGAGAAGGACCGTGGCTCGTTCTGTTTGGAAAGGTCCGTTCGTTGACGGCTATTTGCTCAAGAAGGCCGATGAGGCGCGCGCCTCGGGCCGCAACGCCGTCATCAAGACATGGTCGCGTCGTTCGACCATTCTGCCGCAGTTCGTCGGGTTGACGTTCGGCGTCTATAACGGCCGCAAGTTCGTGCCGGTGATGGTGACCGAGGACATGATCGGTCACAAACTTGGCGAATTCTCGCCGACGCGCTCTTTCCATGGTCACGGCACCGGTGATAAGAATGTGGCGGCGGGTGGGTCGGGGCCGGCTTCCGCCGCCGGGCGCAAGTAACAAGGGTTGAGATTCATGAGCAAGAAAGCAGCCTCTCGTCGCCTCGCCGACAACGAAGCCGTCGCCAAGGCCATCAATTTGCGCGTCAGCCCGCGCAAGCTGGGCCTGGTCGCCGGTCTGATCCGCGGCAAGAGCTGCGAGCAGGCGCTCGCCGACCTGGAATTTTCCCATCGGCGCATCGCCCGCGACGTGAAGAAGATCCTTCAATCGGCCATCGCCAATGCCGAGAACAACCATCAGCTCGACGTCGATAAGCTCTACGTCGCGGATATTTCGATCGGCCGCGGCCTGGTCATGCGTCGCTTCCACGCCCGCGGACGCGGTCGCTCGGCCGGCATCGAAAAGCCGTTCAGCAACATGCGCCTGGTCGTGCGCGAACGCGAAGCCAAGGACGACGAGGCCGGCAAGGGCAAAAAGAAATCCACCAAGGGCGCGGCCAAGACATCGGCCGCCAGCGAGAAAAGGGCGTAACGCCATGGGTCAGAAAGTCAACGCGACCGGCCTGCGACTGGGCATCAACCGAACCTGGGATTCCCGCTGGTTCGCCAAGGACAAGTACGCCGACATGCTGCATGAGGATTTGCAGATCCGCAAATTCCTGACGGAACGGTTGGCCCAGGCCGGCGTTTCCAAGATCGTGATCGAACGTCCGGCCAAGAAGGCGCGCGTGACCATCCACACCGCGCGCCCCGGCGTCGTCATCGGCAAGAAGGGCGCCGACATCGAGAAACTCAAGACCGAAATCCAGAAGATGACCGGCTCCGAGGTTCACCTCAACATCATCGAGATTCGCAAGCCCGAGATCGACGCCAAGTTGGTTGCCGACAATATCGCCCAGCAGATGGAGCGACGGGTTTCGATCCGTCGCGCGGTCAAGCGCGCGGTGCAGACGGCCCAGCGGCTGGGCGCGGCGGGTATCCGGGTGAACTGCTCCGGCCGTCTCGGCGGCGCGGAAATCGCGCGCCTGGTTTGGTATCGCGAAGGGCGGGTGCCGCTGCACACGCTGCGCGCCAACATCGATTACGGCACGTCCACGGCCAAGACGTCCTACGGCACTTGCGGCGTCAAGGTTTGGATCTACAAGGGCGATATCATGGCTCACGACCCGATGGCCGTGGACAAGCTTGCCCAGGAACAGCAGCCGGCGCGTTGATCGCCCCGGCCGCGCTTTAAGGAACGAGACGCTCCATGTTGAGCCCCAAGCACACCAAATTCCGCAAGGCCCATAAGGGCCGAATCCATGGCAAGGCCAAGGGCGGCTTTACGCTGAACTTCGGCGAATACGGCCTGAAGGCGCTCGAACCCGAGCGCGTTACCGCGCGCCAGATCGAGGCCGCGCGCCGGGCGCTCACCCGCCACATGAAGCGCGCCGGCCGCGTTTGGGTTCGCATCTTCCCGGACGTGCCCGTGTCGTCGAAGCCGGCCGAAGTGCGTATGGGCAGCGGCAAGGGCACGCCTGAATTTTGGGTTTGCCGCGTCAAGCCGGGACGCATTCTGTTCGAGGTCGATGGCATTTCCGGCGCCGTGGCGAAGGAAGCCTTCGCCCTGGCCGCCGCC
>CAYIQU010000462.1:0-2042 GCA_964365645.1 uncultured Hyphomicrobiales bacterium
AATCCGCCGGGGTCTCGATCAGGCGGCGGAAGACGGCCGCCGTCGCCTGGGCGGGCGCGCGCATGGCGTCCTCGAGCCGGGCGAAATCGGCCGCGCCGCCGACCGCGGCGAGACGGCGCTTCAAGGGCTCGGGGAAGACGGCCGCGCCCTCGCGGCTCTGGGTCGGATCGATGGTCAGGCGGACCATGGCTTGCAACGCCTGCCACAGCGCGAGCGCGCGGGTGAGCGTCGCGGCGTCGGCGGGATCGAGCAGCCGGGCGGCGGCGATCCGCGCCAGGGCCTCGGCCGTGCCGGGGGCGAGGATCTCGGGATGCGCGTGGCCGTGGCGAAGCTGGAGGCATTGAACGATGAACTCGATGTCGATCAAGCCGCCGCGCAGGTTCTTGACGCCCCACAGGGCCTCGGTCGGCCGTCCCGGGGCCATGGGGGCGCGCATGTCGGCGGCGTCCTTCACCGCGCGCGCGGGATCGCGCGGCCGGGCCAGCACGCGGCGGATGGCTTGCGTGACGCGGTCGCGCAGCCCCGCCGGCCCGGCGACGGCGCGGGCGCGGGCGAGCGCCATGTGCTCCCACGTCCAGGCTTCCTCTTCTTGGTAGCGGACGAAGCCGTCGAGGGCGACCGCGAGCGGTCCCTTGTTGCCCGACGGCCGCAAGCGCATGTCCACTTCATAAAGACGTCCCTCGGCGGTGAGCGCGGTCAGGGAATTGATCAGCCGTTGGCTCAGCCGCGCGAAGTACTGGCTCGGCGGCAATGGCTTGGCGCCGTCGGAGGCGTCCATGCCCGCCGGCACCTCGTAGATGAAAATGAGATCGAGGTCCGACGACGGCGTCATTTCCCGCCCGCCCAGCTTGCCCATGGCGACGACGGCCAGGGTCTCGCCGCCGAAGCGCCCGTGCTGAAGGGCGAAGTCGGCCTCGATCCGGGGGAACAGGGCGTTGATGGCGACTTGGGCGATGTCGCTCAGCACGGCGGCCGCCGGGGCGGGCGCGATCAGGCCGCGCAAAAGCTGCGCGCCGATCTGGAACTGGCGGTCGTGGGCCCAGCGGCGGCTGACGTCGAGGGCCTCCTCGATGTGGCGGATCGGGGCGAGGTGGCGCTCCAGCTCGGCCGCGAGTTCGGCGGCGTCCGGCGGCGTGTCCAGGAATCCGGGCGCGACCATGGCGTCGATCACGGCGGGCCGCTGGCTCAGGTGCTCGGCCAGGCGCGGCGCGCCGCCCATGATCTCGGCCAGCAGCGCCAGCAAATGCGGATTGGACTGCAGCAGCGAAAAAATCTGGATTCCCGACGGCAGGCGGGCGAGGAAGGCGTCGAAGCGCAGGAAGGCGGCGTCGGGGTCCGGGGTCCGGGCCAGCGCGCCCAGCAGCGCCGGCATCAGCTCGGTCAGCATCTCGCGGGCGCGGGTGCTGCGCATGGCGCGGTAGCGGCCGTGGTGCCAGCCGCGAACGGCGGCGTGCACCATCTCGGTGTCGCGAAAGCCGAGTCCGGCCAGGGTCTTGAGCGTCTCGGGATCGGCCTCGACGCCGGTGAAGACCAGATTGCCGGCGACGCCGTCGCCGGCGGCGAGCGTCGGCTGATCCTCGAACAGGCGGGCGTAGCGGGTTTCGACCGCGCGCAAATGGCCGACCAGTTCGGCGGCGAAGGCGGCGGCGTCGGCGAAGCCGAGAAAAAGCGCCAGCGCGCGCAAGCCGTCCGCGTCCTCGGGCAGGGTCTGGGTCTGCTCGTCGGCGATCATCTGCAAGCGGTGCTCGACGCGGCGCAGGAATTCGTAGGCCGCCTTCAGTTCGGCCGCCGCCTCGGTCTCGATCAGGCCCAGCGCCGCCAACTGCTCCAGCCCCTCCAGCGTCGCCGACGTCCGCAGGCGCGGCTCGCGTCCGCCCCGGATCAATTGCTGGGTCTGGACGAAGAACTCGATCTCGCGAATGCCGCCGCGTCCCAGCTTGATGTTGTGGCCGGCGACCGCGATGGTCGCGCCGCCGCGCCGCGCGTTGATCTGGCGCTTGATCGAATGGATGTCCTGGATCGCGGCGAAGTCGAGGTGCTTG
>CAYIQU010000463.1:0-2029 GCA_964365645.1 uncultured Hyphomicrobiales bacterium
GGCCCGGCCCGTCAGGGCTGGGAGGGTGAGGGTTGTTTGACGAACCCGCCGAACGCTCTCTCTCCCGCTATCGCGGAAGAGGGGCGTTCGGAATTGGGACCTTGTTCCGGCAATCCAAGACCCAGACGTCGTAGACCGGGTGTTCGAGGGCCGACAGCGCGGGGCTGGACGCGAACATCCAGCCGCGGAAGACGCTGGTCGGCGGTTCGCCCCGGCGCAATTCCCAGACATCGAGGAAGGCGGAACTCTCGGGCGGCTCCTCGGGCGGGCGCTTGTCGCAGACGCGCGCGATGATTTCGAGCGTGCCGAAGCGGACCGTCTCGCCGATGGGCGCCTCGATGGTGGAAATGCGCGCCGTCACCTTGTCGAGGCCTTGCAGCACCGCGACCTCGTAGGACGCGGCGCGCGCCGGGCTTGCAGCGACAAGTGCAAGCGCGCAGGCCGCCGCCGCAACGGTGACGAGGCTCGTCCGAAAGCCCCTCTCCCCCTGCGGGAGAGGGGAGAGGGTTTTTCCGATCCGGACCGTTTCCCTCACACCCGTTCCTCCGGCTTGGCCGCGGGCAATTCGAACCAGAACGTGCTGCCCTCGCCCGGCAAGCTGTCGAACCCGATGTGGCCCCCCATCCGCTGCACCAGTTCGCGGGCGATGGCCAGCCCGATGCCGCTGCCCTCGATCGTGCCCGCTTCCCGCCCCAGGCGATGGAAGGGACGGAAAACCTCGTCCCGCCGGCTGGCCGGAATGCCGGCGCCGGTATCGACGACGTCGAAGCGGACCATGCTGTCTTGTTCCGCGCAGCGCACCGTCACCCGGCCGCCCTGGCGGTTATATTTCACGGCGTTGGAGAGAAGATTGATCAACACCTGGCGCACGCGCAGCGGGTCGCCCCGGAATTGGACGCCCGGGCCGCCTTCGCCGGTGGCATCGATGATTTCGACGGCGCGCCGCTTGGCTTCTTCCCAGACCATGTCGACGCATTCCCGCATCATCTTGGCGGGCGTCAGGGTTTGCGGCTTGATCTCGATGTCCCGGTTCTCGATCTTGGACAATTCCAGCACCTGGCTGATGAGGTCGAGCAGGTGCTGGCCGCTTTTCAGGATGATGCCGGTGTATTCCTGGCGCTTTTCCTCGGGCATGCGGTTTTGGCCCATGTCCAGCAGCTGGCCGAAGCCGAGAATGGCGTTCAAGGGCGTGCGCAGTTCGTGGCTCATGGACGACAGGAACCGGGTCTTGGCGGCGTTGGCGGATTCGGCCTCGCTGCGGGCGCGTTCCAGCGCCTGCATCGCCCGCATCCGCTCGGTGATGTCGGTGACCACCAGGAAGATGCCGCCGTCGCGGATGCGGAAATGGCGGGCGACCATCCAACGTTCGCCGTCCGACCGCTGAATCCGGTATTCCACGGTCTTCAAGTCCCGGAACGCCTGAATGCGGTTTTGCGCCCACTCCCCGGGGTAATCCTTATAGAACCGGCGCGCCGCCAAATTCCACACCATCGATTCGAGGGAAACGCCGGGCTTGAGCAGATCGGCGTTTTCGCCGAGAAGTTGGGCGTAGGCCCCGTTGAACAACACCAGCCTTTCGTCCGCGTCGAACAGGCCGATGGCGTCGCCGACGCTTTCGACGGCGTCCGCCAGGCGCTGGCCCTGGATCAGGGCTTGCGCCTCGGCCTCGCGACGCTCGGTCACATCGGTCTGAACCATGAAGGTGCCGCCGTCGCGGGTGCGAAAGTGGCGAACATCCAAATGCCTCATGCCGTCCGGCGCGGAAACCGAATTGACGACGGGTGCCAGGGCGCGGAACTGCTCGATGCGGAGACGAATCCAAGATTCGTCGCGACCCGGATAGCGCCCGGCGGCCCATAAGATGCGCAGATGATCCTCGAACGTGACTCCTTCCTCGACCGCGCCGGGAATATGCGCGAACGCACGCCGGTAGGTTTCGTTGACGAGCGCCATCCGTTCCCGATCGTCGAACAAGGCCATGCCGTCGGTGGAACTGTCGATGGAGTCGGTCAGGCGGTGCTGGAGGGCG
>CAYIQU010000464.1:0-2026 GCA_964365645.1 uncultured Hyphomicrobiales bacterium
CGTCCTCGGGCGACACCGCGCCGGCGGCCGCGCTCGCGGCGGCCATCGACGCGGGCGAGGCGTTGTAGCTTTCGTCGATCAGCAAGAATGTCCCGCCGCCGAGCGCGACGCAATGACGCTCGCCGCGCCCCTTCATTGCCACGACCTCGGCCAGCGCGGCCGCCGCGCCGGCGACGTCGGCGCCGAGCGCGTGAACGGCGGCCAGCACGGCCAGGCTGTTGGCGACCCAGTGGCGCCCGGGCAGGCGCAGGCGATATTCGATCCGCCGGCCGGCGACGTCGGCCTCGATCACCGAGCCGTCGGCGTGCAGCGCGAAGGATCGCGCGCGGGCGACGGTGTCGGCCGCGTCGCCCAGGCCGAAGGCCATGACGCGCGCGATACCGGCGGCGCGGGCGGCGGCGGCCAAGCGCGGGTACTGGTCGCTGTCGGCGGGCAGCACCGCCGCCCCGCCCGGCTCGACGCCCAAGAAAATTTCCGCCTTGGCGTCGGCAATCGCCTCCAGGTTCGGGAAGAACTCCATGTGCGTCGACGCGATCGCGGTGACGACCGCCACGTGCGGGCGCGCCATTCGGGCCAGGGGCGTGATCTCGCCCGGATGGTTCATGCCGATCTCGAACACGCCGAAGGCGCTGTCCCTGGGCATCCGCGCCAGGCTCAGGGGCACGCCCCATTGGTTGTTGAAACTGCCGACGCTCGCCGCCGTTTTCGATCCTTGGGGCCCCTGGCGCGACAACACGTGGCGCAGCGCCTCCTTGACCCCCGTCTTGCCGACGCTGCCGGTGACGGCGCAGACCCGCGCGCGGGTCCGGGCGCGGCCGGCGCGGCCCAAATCCTCGAGCGCTTCTTGGGTGTCGGCGACGCGCAGCAGCGCGCCGTCCGGCGCGGCCGAAACATAGGCCCGCTCGACCACCGCCGCCGCCGCGCCCTGGCGGAAGGCATCGACGACGAAGGCGTGGCCGTCGACGCGCGGCCCCTTGAGCGCCACGAACAAGTCGCCGGGATGAAGGGTGCGGCTGTCGATGGCGACGCCGCCCGCCCGCCAATCCCGGCCGCCCGCGTCGCCCTTGACGGCCAAGGCGGCCTCGGCCGCGGTCCAGAGAACGGGCGCGGTCATGGCGACGCCTCCGCCAGCGCGGCCCGGGCTTCCGTCCGGTCGTCGAAGGGACGCGCCTCGGCGCCGACGATCTGGCCCTGCTCGTGCCCCTTGCCCGCCAGCACCAGCACGTCGCCCGCCCGCAGGCGCGCGACGGCGGTCCGAATCGCTTGACGGCGGTCGGCGATGTCCTCGGCGCCCGGGCAGGCGGCAAGAATGGCGCGGCGGATGGAGGATGCGTCCTCGCCGCGCGGATTGTCGTCGGTGACGATCACGGCGTCGGCGTCGCGGGCGGCGATGCGGCCCATTTCCGGACGCTTGCCGGCGTCGCGGTCGCCGCCGCAGCCGAAGACGACCGCGAGCTTGCCCGGCGTGTGCGGCCGCAGCGCGGCCAGCACGTTGGCCAGCGCGTCCGGGGTGTGCGCGTAATCGACGTAGACGGCGGCGCCCGTCCGGGTCTCGCCCGCCTTTTCCAGGCGGCCGGGAACGCTGTCCAGTTTTTCCAGGCACGCCAAGGCGCGTTCGGCATCCGCGCCGCAGACGACGGCGAGCGCCAGCGCGCAGAGCGCGTTCTCCACCTGGAAGCCGCCGACCAGGGGAAGAACGACCGTGCGCGCCGCGCCGAAAACCGACAATTCGAGGCGCTGGCCGTTGGGCGAGGGCCGCGCGGCCAGAAGCGCGACGTCCGCCCCTTCCGTGCCGTAGGTGACGATGCGCCGCCGGGCGCGGCGGCACGTTTCCAAGATGTCCTCCGCTCCGGGCGCGGCGGCATGAATGATCGCGACGCCGTCCTCGGGCAGCAGTTCGGCGAACAGCCGGCGCTTGGCGGCGCCATAGGTGCCCATGTCGCGATGATAATCGAGATGATCGCGGGTGAGATTGGTGAAGGCCGCCGCCTTAAGCCGGACGCCGTCGAGGCGATGCTGGTCGAGG
>CAYIQU010000465.1:0-2000 GCA_964365645.1 uncultured Hyphomicrobiales bacterium
ACAGCCGCATCCGGCGCGAAACCATCGCCGCCGAGGACATCCTGCACGACATGGGCGCGTTCTCGATGATGTCGTCGGACAGCCAAGCCATGGGCCGAATCGGCGAGGTCATCATTCGCACCTGGCAGACCGCGCACAAGATGAAGACCCAGCGCGGGCGGCTCAAGGGCGAGACGGGGGACAACGATAACCTTCGCATTCGCCGTTACATCGCCAAATACACCATCAATCCGGCGATCGCGCAGGGCATCGCCCGGCATGTCGGCTCGGTCGAGGTCGGCAAGCTGGCCGACCTAGTGCTGTGGGCGCCGGCCTTCTTCGGCGTCAAGCCCGACCTGGTGCTGAAATGCGGAATGGTCGCCGCGGCGCCGATGGGCGATCCCAACGCCTCGATCCCGACGCCGCAGCCGGTGCACTACCGTCCCATGTTCGCGGGCTTCGGCCGGGCGCTGAGCTCAAGCGCGGTGACGTTCGTCTCAGGGGCGGGCCTGGAAAACGACATCGGCAGGCGGCTCGGTCTTACCCGCGATTTGATCGCCGTGCGTGACACTCGCGCCATCGGCAAACGCGACATGATCCTGAACGACGCCACCCCCAGAATGGAGGTTGATCCGGAGACCTACGAGGTGCGCGCCGACGGCGAGCTCTTGACGTGCGAACCGGCCCGCGAGTTGCCCCTGGCCCAGCGGTATTTCCTGTTCTGAAGGAGGGTTTCATGCGCCGCGCCATCGCCATCGTTCCGCAAGGCTCCTGGCCCGATTCCGAAGCCGTCGCCACGGTGACGCTCGCCTATCATGATCGGCACCGCCGCCGAGTGCGCATGAAGACGGACGACGACAACGCCTTCATGCTCGATCTGCCGCAGGCGGCGATGTTACGGGATGGTGCCGGGCTGGCGCTCGAGGGCGGCGGGTACATCCGGGTGCGCGCGGCGCATGAGGCCGTGGCCGATATATTCTGTTCGTTCGCCGACGATAGAGCACGGATTGCCTGGCACATCGGCAATCGCCATGTGCCGTTGCAGGTTCTTCCCGGGGGCGCTCTGCGTATTCTCGACGATCACGTTCTGGTCGATATGGTTCGCGGTCTTGGCGCCCGCGTTATTTGTTATCGGGCGTCCTTCGCGCCGGAATCCGGCGCCTACGCGGGCGGGCACGATCATGGGCATGACCATGACCATGATCATGGGCATGAACATGGAGCCGGCCATGGTCCTTGAAACAGCGCTCGATCGGGGCGGCCTGTACCGGCTGATGGCGTGGCTGTCGCCCGCCTTTCCGGTCGGCGCGTTCGCCTATTCCCACGGGATCGAATGCGCCATCGAGCGGGGTCAAGCGCGCGACCGGGAAACGCTCGCCGGCTGGGTCGAAGCCATCGTCTGTCGCGGCGCCGGCGCGGTGGATGCCGTCTTGTTCCGCGAGGCATGGATTGCCGCGGTGGCGGACGACATGGACGCTCTCGGACGGATAACGGAATTAGGATCGGCATGGCGCGGCAGCGCCGAAACGGCGCTCGAAAGCGGGGCCCAGGGAACGGCGTTCCTCGATACGGTGGCCGAGGCATGGCCCGATCCGCGATTGTCGGAATGGCGCGAAGGATTCCGCGTCGATGATTTGCAGCCCGCCTACGCCGTCGCCGTCGGCGCGGCGGCGGGCCGGATGGGACTGCCCCTGGCGCTTTCCCTGTCCGCTTTCCTTCAGGCGTTCGCCGCCAACCTGGTTTCCGCCGGCGTGCGCTTGATCCCGCTCGGCCAGACGGACGGCCAGCGCGTCATCGCCGGCCTTGAAGACGCGATCGCGGCGGCGGCCGAGGCCGCCTTGGCTCGTCCGATTGAGGACCTCGGCACCGCGACGCCGATGGTCGATTGGACTTCCATGCTCCACGAAACCCAGTACACGAGGCTGTTCCGCTCATGACCCCCATTCAACCCGGCAATCCCCTGCGCGTCGGCATCGGCGGCCCCGTCGGCGCGGGCAAGACAACGTTGACCGACATTTTGT
>CAYIQU010000466.1:0-1994 GCA_964365645.1 uncultured Hyphomicrobiales bacterium
TGCATCGTCCACGGCGCGGGCGGCACGCTGCTGAAGCAGGCCGTCGAACACCGGCTGCACGTCGACATCAAGCCGGGCGACCGGATTTTCTATTTCACCACAACCGGCTGGATGATGTGGAACTGGCTGGCCACCGCGCTGGCGACCGGGGCGACGCTGCTGCTCTACGACGGCTCGCCGTTCCATCCGTCCTCCAACGTGCTGTTCGATTTCGCCGACGCCGAGCGGGCGACCCTGATGGGCGTCTCGGCCAAGTACCTGGATGCCCTGCGCAAGGCGGGGCTGGAACCGAAAAAGACCCACCGCCTCGATTCGGTCCGCACCATCGCCTCGACCGGCTCGCCGCTGGTTCCGGAAGGGTTCGATTACGTTTACGACAAGATCAAGGCGGACGTGCATCTCGCCTCCATTTCCGGCGGGACCGACATCGCCGGCTGCTTCGTCGCCAGCGACCCGACCGCGCCGGTCTGGCGCGGCGAGATTCAGGCGCCCGGGCTGGGCATGGCGATCGCGGTGTTCGACGACGACGGCCGGCCTAGCCCCGAGGGCGCGAAGGGCGAATTGGTCTGCACCCGACCGTTCCCGTCGCTGCCGATCGGTTTCCTGAACGACGAGGGCGACAAGAAGTATCGCGCCGCCTATTTCGAGCGCTTTCCGAACGTCTGGCACCACGGCGATTGGATCGCGCGCACCGAACACGGCGGCTACGTCATCTACGGCCGCTCGGACGCCACCCTCAACCCCGGCGGGGTGCGTATCGGCACCGCCGAAATCTACCGGGTGGTCGAAACCCTCGACGCGGTGGCGGAAAGCATCGTCATCGGCCAGAACTGGGACAACGACGCGCGCGTCGTCCTGTTCGTCGTGCTGAAAAAGGGCCTCGTTCTCGACGACGCGCTGCGCGAGAAAATCCGCAACGCGGTACGTGAGCGCTGCACGCCGCGCCACGTGCCGGCGCGCATCGTCCAGGTCGCCGACATTCCCCGCACCAAAAGCGGCAAGATCACCGAGCTGGCCGTCCGCGACGTGGTGCATGGCCGCGCGGTGAAGAACAAGGAAGCGCTCGCCAATCCCGAAGCCCTCGATCTTTACAAGGATTTGCCCGAACTGCGTTCGTGAAAAAGAACGGAGGCGCTCGTGCGTATGCTTGTTGCTTTCGGTGTCGCGGTCCTGGCCTTGATGCGGGCAAGCGCCGCCGGCGCCGATGAGATCGTCACCCTGAAGACCCGCGAGGGGGTAACGCAAAGCTTCGCCTTGCTGACGTCCGACAAGCCGGTCGCCTCGGTCATTTTGTTCCCGGGCGGGAACGGCAAGACGCCGCTGGACAAGCTCAAGCCGGGCCAGTTCATCAACAAGGGCAATTTTCTAGTCCGGATTCGCTACGAGTTGGCACGTCACGGCCTGATGGTCGCGATCGTCGATGTCCCCTCCGATCAGCAGATGGGCGGCATGATCACTTTTCGCCACAGCGACGAACACGCCCGGGATATCGCCGTCGTCGTCGACTACCTGAAGGCGAAAGCGGCGATGCCAGTCTGGCTGGTCGGCACCAGCCGGGGAACCGAGTCGGCGGCCTCGGTGGCGGTCAAGCTGGGCCCGCGCATCGACGGGGTGATATTGACGTCCAGCATCACCGTCGACAATCGCGGGGGGACCAGCGTTCTCCGTCTTCCCTTGTCCTCGATCAAGGGATCGGTCCTGGCCGTCGAGCATAAAGACGACGGCTGTCATTTGACTCCGCCGGGCGGGGCGGCGGCCATTATCGCCGCACTCGGCGCAAATCCGCGCAAAAAGGCATTGCTGTTCGACGGCGGCGATCCGCCGCGCTCGGAGCCTTGCGAGGCGCTGGCGCAGCACGGCTTCGTCGGCATCGAAAAAAAAGTCGCTGCGGCCCTTGTCGAGTTCATCAAGGGTGAGTAGGCGGGCGGTGCGAGGTCCTTGACCTTTACAGGGGCGTGCAGGAAACGAGCGTGTGCCTTGCGTTTTTAGCGGGG
>CAYIQU010000467.1:0-1992 GCA_964365645.1 uncultured Hyphomicrobiales bacterium
CTTCCGGCGCATGGTGGACCGCGTGGAACCGCCAGAGCGCCGGGCGGTGAACCGCGCGGTGCAGCCCGTACAACATGAAATCGGTGGCGACCAGGCCGATGGCCACCTGCGCCCAGAACGGGAGTCCGCCCAAGGGGCCGTGGCCGTCGGCGTAGAAGGCGACCAGGCCCTCGACGGTGACGATCCCGAACAGGCCGGCGGCGGCCACGATCACCAGGCCCAGCCGCAGGTAGCGCACGCACAAGGGGATCACCAGCCAATAGACGAAATCGGTCGCCAGCTCGCGCTTGCGCCACCAGGGTTTGCCCGGATTGCACGCCCAAAAGAAGGAGAGCAGGGCGAACCCGGCGCCCATCGGCGCCATCGCCAGCACGATGTCGGCGACGGTCGCGCCCATGTCTTGAAGAATGATCGTTATCTTTTCGAGCATTCGGCAGACTGTCCTCATTCCGGCCCAACCGGCAAGGCCGCCCAAGCCGCCCGCGCGCCCTGCGGAACCAAGAAAGATTAGTTTCCTCTATTTTATAATTATCTGGACATTATATCGTAGTTAGGATATATTTCACACCTCGTTTTTGACCCGACGGAAAGGCCAAATGACGATAAATGATGATGAATGACGATAAATGATGATGAAAATTCGATTTTTTAGCCTGTTTTGGCTTTTTTCAATGGGTTAAGTCCTTTTTGCCTGTCTCGATCCGCCTCCGATCCGCCTCCGATCCGCCTCCGATCCGCCTGGGGGGTTCACCAAACCTTCACGAACCCCGACCGATGATGTGGGGTTTCCGGCGGGCCTCGGCGAGACTGGCTTGACGCTTTCGTTGGTCCTATAAACCCGGCCCAGATGACAATCGCATGACCCAAACGCCCCGCTCAAAACCGCGCCCAAAGTCCAAGCCGAAACCGCGACACGTCCGCGTCGGCTCCGTCGCCTTCGGCAACGATCTGCCGCTGGCGATCATCGCCGGGCCTTGCGTGATGGAAAGCCGCGCGCACGCCCTCGACATGGCGGGCAAGCTCGCCGAACTCTGCCGGGCGTTGAAAATCGGCTTCGTCTACAAGACCTCCTTCGACAAGGCCAACCGCACCAGCCTCCGGGGCGCGCGCGGGGCGGGCCTCGATGCGGCCTTGCCCATTTTCGCCGAAATCCGCCAAAAAATAGGCTGCCCGGTCATCACCGACGTGCACGATCCCGCCCATTGCAAGGACGTCGCCCTTGCCGTCGACGCCCTGCAAATCCCGGCCTTTTTGTGCCGCCAAACGGATTTGCTGATTGCCGCGGGGCGCACCGGCAAGCCCATCAACGTCAAAAAGGGCCAATTCCTGGCGCCCTGGGACATGGCCAACGTGGTCGCCAAGATCGAATCCACCGGCAACACGAAAGTCATGGTCTGCGAACGCGGCTCGAGCTTCGGCTACAACGCCCTGGTCGCCGACATGCGCGCCCTGCCGATTTTGGCCCAGACCGGCTGCCCGGTCATTTTCGACGCCACCCACTCGGTCCAGCAGCCGGGCGGGCAGGGAACCTCATCGGGGGGCGACCGGCGCTTCGCCCCCGTGCTGGCCCGGGCGGCGGCGGCCGTGGGCGTCGCGGGCATCTTCCTGGAAACTCACGACAACCCGGACAAGGCCCCGAGCGACGGTCCTAACATGATTAAGTTCAAAGAGTTACGTTCAATCTTGGATGTAGTTCTTGAGTTCGATCGAATCGCCAAGAAAAAACCCGTTTCCCTTTAAAATCCGAATTGGGGATAACCAATCAAATGTCTGCAATCGTTGACATCATCGGCCGCGAAATTCTCGACTCCCGGGGCAACCCCACGGTGGAAGTCGATGTGGTGCTGGAAAGCGGCGCCCGGGGCCGGGCGGCCGTGCCGTCGGGGGCCTCGACGGGCACCCACGAGGCGGTCGAGCTGCGCGACGGCGACAAGAAGCGCTACGGCGGCAAGGGCGTGCGCAAGGCGGTCGATGCGGTCAATGGCGAAATCT
>CAYIQU010000468.1:0-925 GCA_964365645.1 uncultured Hyphomicrobiales bacterium
ATACGCATGACCGCGACCGCACCGGAAAACAAACCCGCCACGTTGGCCGATCATTTGCGCCGGCGCATCGCCGCCGAGGGGCCGCTGCCGCTCGACGAGTTCATGGCCGACGCGCTTGCGCATCCCGATCTCGGCTATTACGTCACCCGCGATCCGCTCGGCGTTAAGGGCGATTTCATCACCGCGCCCGAGGTGTCGCAGATGTTCGGGGAACTGCTCGGCTTGTGGGCGGCGGTGCAATGGCGGGCGTTGGGCATGCCCAACCCCATCCGTTTAGTAGAACTGGGGCCGGGACGGGGAACCCTGATGGCGGATGCCCTGCACGCGGCCCGCCTGGTGCCCGGGTTCCTCGAGGCCGTGCGCGTCGACTTCGTCGAAATCAGTCCGGCGTTGCGGGAGCGGCAACGAGATACCATGGCCGCCCGCGCCCGGGGCGTTCCGGTCGCCTGGCACGACTGGATCGGCGACGTCCCCGAGGGGCCGGCCATCGTTCTCGCCAACGAGTTTTTCGATGCCCTGCCGGTGCGCCAATTCATTCGCACGCCCGGCGGTTGGCGCGAACGGCTGGTGGACGCGACCGCCGACGGCCGGTTCGTGTTCGTCTATTCCGACGTTCGCCAGCCGCTGGTCCCGCCCAGTTGGGACGATGTCCTGGGCGACGTGCCCGAGGACGGCGTCGTCGAGGTTTCGTCGGCTTCGGCCGCCGTCGCCGCGTTGATCGGCGAGCGGATCGCGCGCTTCGGCGGCGCGGCGCTGATCGTCGATTACGGCCACGCGCAAAGCGCGCCGGGGGATACCTTGCAGGCGGTGCGGGCGCACGAACGCGACGATCCGCTGGCCGCGCCCGGCGAAGCCGACCTGACCGCGCACGTGGACTTCGCCGCGCTGGCGCACGCCGGCGTGCGCGCCGGCGCCCGCGCGCTGG
>CAYIQU010000468.1:935-1989 GCA_964365645.1 uncultured Hyphomicrobiales bacterium
CAAGGCGCGTTCCTGCGACGGCTCGGCATCGACGCGCGCGCGGCGACGCTGATGGAAAACGCGCCGCCCGACGTCGCCCGCGACGTCAAGCTCGCGCACCATCGCCTGACCTCGCCCGAGGCGATGGGGACGCTGTTTCAGGTGGTCGCCTTCGTGCATCCCGACATGCCCGAGCCGCCGGGGTTCGCCCCAGGATTAACGGACGAGGGATAGGGCGCGCGAATCGCTCCCCCGCAACCTGTGGGGCAAATCGGCGCGGCTGGGCGCGGGCGAATCGGTCAAAATCATAAAAACGTAATAAAAACAATATATTGCCGACAACCCTCGGAATCGCTTTCCCAATTTCTGGTTAATGATTCATAAACGGCCGCATGATCACCGCCCAGGAATTGGCGCGGACGGCCGGTGTACGACACGCGTTCTTCACCCGCGAAGGCGGCGTCAGTGAGGGCGTGTATGCGTCGTTGAACTGCGGGTTCGGTTCCAACGACGACCCCGGCCGTGTCGCCGAAAACCGCGCCCGCGCAGCAGGGCGTCTCGGCCTGTCCGCCGACGCGCTGGTCACGGTCTATCAAGTCCATTCCGCCGACGTCGTCACCGTATCCGAACCGTGGCCGTCCGCGCGCGCGCCCAAGGCGGACGGCCTCGTGACCCGCACGCCGGGGATCGCGCTGGGCGTGTTGACCGCGGATTGCGCGCCGGTGCTGTTGGCCGACGCGGCCGCCGGCGTGATCGGCGCCGCGCACGCGGGCTGGCGGGGCGCGATGGGCGGAATCGTCGAAGCGACCGCGCGGGCGATGGAGGCGCTGGGCGCCAAGCTCGCCGTCACCGTCGCCGTCGTCGGTCCATGCATTCAGCAGGCGTCCTACGAAGTCGGCGCCGAGATGCGCGAGGCCGTATTGGGGGCGGACCGGGCGGCGGCCGATTTTTTCCGGGACGGCGACGCGGGGGGAAAGTTTTTTTTCGATCTCCCGGGCTTCGTCGGTCGCCGGCTGGAACGGCTCGGCCTCGGCACGGTCGGACGCATCGCCGCCGACACCTGTGCCGACGAGAC
>CAYIQU010000469.1:0-1986 GCA_964365645.1 uncultured Hyphomicrobiales bacterium
GGCGATCGAGGGCGGAATCAAAATCGCCGTCGAGCCGGCCGCCGCGATCAACCCGGCGGAGAAAGGTTTCGGATAGCCCTGGCGGGCCATGGCCGGGATCATGACCATGGCCACCGCGGCGGCGTCGGCGGGACCCGAGCCGGAAATGCCGCCCAGGAACATGCACACGATCACCGCGACGATCGCCAGCCCGCCGCGCCGCGTGCCGACGACGGCGGTCGCCAGGCGCACCAGGCGTTCGGCCACGCCCGCGCGCTCGAATACCAGGCCCGCGAGCACGAACATGGGCAAGGCGAGCAGCGGATACTTGGCGATGCCGGTGTAGACGTTGGCGGGAATCGACATGATGCCGAGACCGGCGTGGGCGATGGTCGCCGCGCCCGCCAGCCCCAGGGCGACGGCCAGCGGCGCGCCCAGCGCCAACAGGCCGAAGAACCCGCCGAACAAGGTCAGGGCGGCCCAGGCGTTCATGCGCCGCCTCCGGCGCGGGCGACCCGCGCCAGCCGTCCGGCCAGGCGCAGCGCGATGGCGCCGGTCAGGATCGGAATCCACATCCAGTAGATCCACACCGGCACGCCGATGCCGGGCGAGGTTTCCTCGAACCGCCAGGTGTCATGGGCGTACAAGGCCGACAATCCCGTCAGCCAGCCGAACAGGGCGATGCCGCAGGCGAGCGTGCCGCACTCGATCCGCCGCGCCACGGGCCGGGGGATGCGCTCGACGAGGAAGGTCATGCGGATATGGCGGTCCTGGGCGAACGCCGCCGACGCGCCCAGGAACGCCATGACCACCATGAGAAAGACGGAAATTTCCTCGGTGAAGGCGAAGGAGAAATTGGTGAAGTAGCGCGCCACCACGTTGGCGAACGTGATCAGCGCCAGGATGCCCATGGCCGCGGCGGCCAGTCCGCGCTCGATGCCGGGCGGCACGCGGGGCGGTTTTTCGCCGAAGGAAAGGCCGGGCGGGGCGTCGGTCTCCTGGCTCATGGCGGGCCTATTGAATTAAGCATGAAAGAATGCGGAAAAGAAAAACCGGGGCGGCCCTGGGGACCGCCCCGGTTCGGGTCGGCTATTTGCGCTTGGCGATGGCCGCTTCGGCCTTTTTCACCATGCCGGCGCCGATCTGGGCGGCCCACTTGTCGTAAACCGGCTTGGTCGCCTTGCGGAAGGCGTCTTTCTGCGCGGCCGTCAGGCGGGTGACGGTGGTGCCCAAGGCTTCCACGTCCTTGATGACCGATTCATCGGGCGCGATGAGGCCCTTGCGGGCGAGCGCGATGTTTTCCTTGGCGGCCTGAAGGGCGGCTTCGCGCACGATCGTGCGGTCGGCCTCGGTCCAGCTTTTCCAGACGTCGGGGCTGACGACGAAGATCAGCGGATCGGCGACGTAGCCCCACAAGGTGACGTGCTTCTGGCCGATGGTGTGCATCTTGGCCACGGTGTAGATGGTCAGCGGGTTTTCCTGCCCGTCGACCGCGCCGGTGGACAGCGCCGGCTGGGCGTCGGCCCAGCTCATCTGCGTCGGGTTGGCGCCCAGCGCGGTGAAGGTGTCGTTGAACAAGGGCGAGCCGACGACGCGGAACTTGAGCCCCTTCATGTCGGCGGGCGACTTGATCGGGTGCTTGGAATTGGTCACCTCGCGGAAGCCGTTTTCGCCCCACGCCAGCGGCACCACGCCGCGCTGCTCCAGCAGCTTGAACAAATCCTTGCCGACGTCGCCGCCGGTCAGCGCGTCGATGGCCTTGTAATCGGGCATCAGGAACGGCAGCGAGAACAGGTTCAATTCCTTGACCTGCGGCGACCAGTTGATGGTCGAGCCGACGGCCAGGTCGATGGCGCCCTGGCGGATGGCGGTGAACTCGCGGGTCTGGTCGCCGCCGACCAGCGCCGCGCCGGGATACATCTTGATGTTGATGCGGCCCTGGGTGCGCTCGCGCACCAGATCGCCCCAGCGTTCGCCGGCGATGCCCCACGGGAACGGCTTGCCGAC
>CAYIQU010000470.1:0-1984 GCA_964365645.1 uncultured Hyphomicrobiales bacterium
TTTTCTCTAGATTAGGGTGTTGTTGGCTCTGCGCCTACTGGTTTTCCAAGCCAATTTTGGGGTTTCTGCAATTTCCAGCACCAGCTTCTTGAGAATGGCCTGGGAAAACCGCTCGCGGTCGCGGGCGACGGCGACAAAGGCGCCCGCGCCGCCGATGACGTCGCATTCGTAGTGCTCGATCAGCGGGGTCCCGCCCGGGCCGCGCAGAGCGCCCGGCTCGGTTTCGATCACGAGGGCGTTGACGGTGATGCCTTTGGCCATCGTCTCCCGGCGCACCTCCTCCAGCGGCCAGCCGCCGATCTGCGGCCCGTCGCCGGACACGTCGATGATCCGGCGCGCGCTCTTGTAGCGGTTGGTCTCGATCCGCTCGGCAGAAAAGGTGATAGCGTTGGGAATCGAGTTGTAGCCGAAGGCGGCGCGCGGGGCCTGGAACAGCTTTTCGCCGAAGGCCCGCGCCGAGGCTTCGTCGCGGATCACCGCCAGCACGCGTGGGTGCGCCAATGCCTCGGCGTAGCCCTGGCGCTGGAGCTTCAATTCCGCGTCGTCGATGGAGCCCGAGCCGTCGGCGGCGAGCGCCATCTCCAGATCGACCGGAATTGGGATCTGCCCTAGCGCCGGCGCCATCCAGCTTAGTCCCGCGAGAACCGCTGCCGCCAGCCATGCCCGTTTCACGCCCATGACCCCTCTCTCAGCGGTCGAAATAGCCGCGATCGAGCCGTTGCTTCTCGCCGATGTCGCAGGCCGGGCGCGGCCCCGTCCGGGGACCGCGCGGGCGGTGTTCGACCGCCGAAACGAGACCGGGCGCCTGCGACGGATGCAGCCCGGCGATTTCCAGGATCAGCTTGCGGCGAATGGCGGCGGCGAAATCGCCGAACCCCTCGGCGACGACGATGAACGCGCCGCGCCCGCCGATGACGCAATCCTCGAAATACAGGTCGAGGTCGGGAAACGGCGGCAGGCCCCAGCGGCTCGGCCGGTCGTTGACGATCGGCAGGCCGTTGATGGTGATGCCTTGCGCCACGGCGCGGTCGCGCGCCTCCACAACGGGGGGACCGTTGTTGTTGGGACCGTCGCCGGAAACGTCGATCACCCGCCGGCGGCTCGTGTAGGGGCTTTCGGCGAAACGATCCAGCGCCAGGGTAATGGCGCCCGAGATCGAGGTCCACGCCCCGGTGCCGATGCTTTGCGCGCCGATCCACTCGGCGAGGGCGCGGGCCGAGGCCTCGTCGCCGATCGCGCTCCAGTCGGCGATGGTGCGGCGGTGGTGAACGCCGGCCCATTCGACGTAGGTGACGGCGATGCGGCCGTGATAGCCGGACTTGACGGCGGCGAGAACGCGCGGGTCCTGCAGGGCGCCGATGTAGCCTTGGCGCTGGAGCGCGGCTTCCTCGGGGTCGATGCTGCCCGAAACGTCGACGGCGATGACCAACTCGAGATCGACGGCGCCGGCCTCGGCGAACGCGCGACCGGGGCCGGCGGAAAACGCCAGCACGGCGGCCGCCATCGCCGCCCGAACCGCGCGCTTGCCTGCGTTTGCGATGTTCGCCAAGGCCTCCCTCGCGAACGTAACCGATTGCGGATCGCCCCGCCCTTGGATACGATTCCCTTATAGCACGAAACCGGAGGACTGACGATGCGACGGATCACGGCTCTCGCGCTGTTGACCCTCGCGGCCGCGAGTTCGGACGCCGTGGCCGCCGACGCCGCGCGCGGCGCGGCCATGGCCGAGCGCTGGTGCGCGAGCTGCCACGCGGCGGGAACCGGCGACGCCCGCGCGCCGGATGCCGGGCCGCCGTTCGCGAGCCTCGCCGCCGATCCCGCCTACGACGACGCCCGCCTGCGGGGATGGCTGTCGGACCCCCACCCGCCGATGCCGAACTTCAATCTCTCCCGCGCCGAGATCGACGACCTGATCGCCCATATCCGTTCCCTGAAGCCGCGCTAAAGAACCTCAGCGTCCCTCGCGCCACCACGCCAGCGCCAG
>CAYIQU010000471.1:0-1982 GCA_964365645.1 uncultured Hyphomicrobiales bacterium
TCCAGCAACAATTGCCGCCGTCGGTGCGGATGAACATTCTCTACGACCGCTCGCTGTTGATCCAGGAATCGATCCACGACGTCCAGTTCACCCTGGTTCTCGCCTCGGCCTTGGTGGTGATGGTCATTTTCCTGTTTCTGCGCAACCTGTCGGCCACCTTGATCGCCTCGCTCGCCCTGCCGATTTCGATCATCGGCACGTTCGGCCTGATGCATCCGCTCGGCTTCAGCCTCGACAACCTGTCCTTGATGGCGCTGACGCTGGCGGTCGGCTTCGTCGTCGACGATGCCATCGTCATGCTCGAAAACATCGTTCGCCACATGGAAAAGGGCGAAAAGCCCCTTGAGGCGGCGCTGCGGGGATCGCGCGAAATCGGCTTTACCATTTTGTCCATGACCACCTCGCTGATCGCCGCCTTCATCCCGATCGCCTTCATGGGCGGCATGGTCAGGCGGCTTCTGAACGAATTCGCCGTCACCATCGGCGCGGCGATCCTGGTGTCGGGATTCGTCTCCCTGACCCTGACGCCGATGCTGTGTTCGCGGTTTCTCAAGCCGGATTCGGAAACGAAGCACGGCTCCTTGTTCAACGCCACCGAACGCGTCTTCGCCCGCATCCTCGACTTCTACCGGCGGACGCTGAAGCTGAGCCTCAAGCACCACCGAATCACCTTCGGCGTTTTTCTGGGTTCCCTCGCGGGCACCGGAATTTTCTACGCCGTCGTGCAAAAGGATTTCCTGCCGAGCGAGGACACCGGCCGCTTCTTCGCCTACACCGAGGGCGCCCAGGACGCTTCCTACGAGGCCATGAGCCGCCTGCAGCAACAGGCCGCCGCCATCATCGCCGCCGACCCCGCGGTCAACACCTTCATGTCCGCCGTCGGCGCGGCCGGCAACCGCATCACCACCAACAGCGGGTTCCTCGCCATCACCTTGAAGCCCCGGAACGCGCGCGACGCCAGCGCCGACCAGGTGATCCGGCGCCTGCGGCCCAAGCTCAACCAAATCCCCGGCATCCGCGTCTTCATGCAGAACCCGCCCCTGATCCGGGTCGGCGGGCGGCTCGCCAAGGCCCAGTACCAGTACACCTTGCAAAGCCTGGATCTCGACGAGCTTTACCGCTGGGCCGCGATCCTGGAGGAAAAGTTCGCCACCCTGCCCGGCTTCGTCGACGTCACCAGCGACTTGGCCGTCACCAGCCCGACGGTGGTCATCAACATCAACCGGGCCAAGGCCGCGACGCTGGGCATTTCGTCGGAGCAGGTGGAAAGCGCGCTCGCCAGCGCCTACGGCACGCGCCAGGTTTCGACCATCTACACCGCGTCGAACCAGTATCCGGTCATCATCGAGATCGACCCCCGCTACCAGAACGATCCGTCCGCGCTCTCGCAGCTCTACTTGCGCTCGTCCACCGGGCAGCTTGTCTCCCTGGATGCCGTCGCCGCCATCAGCCAGACCGTCGGCCCGCTGACCGTCAGTCATCAAGGCCAGCTGCCGGCGGTGACGATCTCCTTCAATCTGACGATCGGCACGGCGCTGGGCGACGCGGTCGACCGCGTCCGCGCGCTCGAGCGCGAGATCCGGATGCCGCCCACCTTGACCGGCGCCTTCGCCGGCACCGCCGAGGCGTTCGAGAAATCCCTCAAGGGCATGGGGTGGCTGCTGATCCTGACCTTGTTCGTCGTTTACGTCGTGCTGGGCGTCCTCTACGAAAGCTTCATCCACCCGCTGACCATTCTCTCGGGCCTGCCCAGCGCCGGCATGGGCGCGTTGCTGGTGCTGATCGTGTTCGGCACCCCGCTCAGCATCTACGCCTTCGTCGGGGTCATCATGCTGATCGGCATCGTCAAGAAGAACGCCATCATGATGATCGACTTCGCCATCGAGGCGCAGCGGGGCGAAGGTCATGCGCCCGAGGAAGCCATCGTCCAGGCCTGCCTGGTCTGTTTCCGCCCGATCATGATGACCACCATGGCCGCCTTC
>CAYIQU010000472.1:0-1982 GCA_964365645.1 uncultured Hyphomicrobiales bacterium
GACGTCGACCGGCCGCTCCGGAAATCGGACGGGTCGTGGACCTACTTCGCCACCGACGTCGCCTATCATTTGGACAAGTATCGGCGCGGCTTCGGCGTGATGATCGATGTCTGGGGCGCCGATCACGGCGGCTACGTCAAGCGCGTGCAGGCGGCGGTCAAGGCCTTGACCGACGGCCGGGGGTCGCTCGACGTCAAGCTCTGCCAGATGGTCAACCTGCTGGACGCCGGCCAGCCGGTGAAGATGTCCAAGCGCGCGGGCACCTTCATCACGTTGCGCGAAGTGGTGGATCGCGTCGGCAAGGACGTTTTCCGCTTCATCATGCTGACGCGCAAGAACGACGCGCACCTTGATTTCGATTTCGCCCGCGTGCTGGAACAGAGCAAGGACAACCCTGTTTTCTACGTCCAGTACGCGCACGCCCGGGTCCGTTCGGTCCTGCGTCTTGCCGCCGAGGCCCTGGGCGCGGCGGCGGTCGCGCCCGACGCGCTCGCGCGCGCCGATTTTTCGCGGCTGGCCGATTCGGGCGAAATCGCGCTCATCCGCCGCATGGCGAGCTGGCCGCGCCTGATCGAAAGCGCGGCCGAGGCGCACGAGCCGCACCGCGTCGCCTATTTCCTTTATGATTTGGCGGCCGACTTCCACAACCTGTGGAACCGGGGCAAGGACGACGCCTCGTTGCGGTTCATCCGTTCCGAAGCGCCCGAGGCGACGCTGGCGCGCCTGGCGCTGGTGCAGGCGGTCGGGATGGTCGTGGCCTCGGGCCTCGACGTTTTCGGCGTGACGCCGGTGGAGGAAATGCGTTGATGCGGGCCGAGCGGGACGAATCGTCGGTTGAAGTCGCCGCCCCGGCGCCGCCGCGCCGCCGTCGCGGCCGGTTTCTTCTGTTGCTGGTTCTCGCCCTGGTCGTCGTCGCGGGCGGGGCCTGGGCCTGGATGGTCTACGGCAAGCGGTTGTCGTCCATGATCGCCGGACCGTCGGCGGGCGGCGGCGTGCCCGTGGTGCGCGCCGATCCGACGCCGACCAAGGTTCGTCCCAGCGATCCCGGCGGCATGGACGTTCCCGACCGCGACAAGCTGGTTTACGAGCGGCTGAGGGGCGACGGCGCGGAAAAACGCGTCGAGCGCCTGATGGCGCCGGCGGAAGCGCCGATAACCCCGCCGCGCGCCGCCGAGTCGCGGCCGGCGCAGCGCCCCGCGCCCGAGGCGATGGAACGCCTGCCGCGCGTGCCGACCGAGGCGCAGGTTCGCGCCGCGGTGAAACCGGAGCCGCCGCCGCTCGCTCCCCGCGCCTCCGCGCCCGAGCCCGAGGATTCGCCGCCCAGCAGCGCCGACACCGCCCCGGAAGCGCCGACGGCCGAAGCGGTCGCCGAGGCGAAACCCGAACCGAAACCTGAAGCCAAGCCGGCGCCCAAATCCGAACCGGCGCCCGGACTTCCCGTCGCCGCGCAAACGCCGGCAAGCAGCGCCGGCGAGCAAGCGCCGGCTCCCGCGAGCGGCTATCTGATCCAGATCGCGGCGGTGCGCGAGCCCGAGCGCGCCCAAACGGAATGGAGCCGCCTGCAGCGCCAGCATGGCGAGACGCTGCGCGGCCTGAAACTGTTCGTCGTTCGCGCCGACTTGGGCGACAAGGGCGTCTTCTGGCGCTTGCGGGCGGGACCGTTCGCCGACGAGGCGGCGGCGAAGAACCGCTGCGTCGAACTCGCGAAACGCAAGGTCGGTTGCATGGTCGTCAAGGCGCAAGGGTAGGGCGGCGCCATGGCCGCGCCCCGCGCCGTCGTCTTCGGCCTCGCCGGACCGGTACTCGCGCCGGACGAACGCGATTTCTTTCGCGACGCCGATCCGTTGGGCTTCATTTTGTTCGCCCGCAACGTCGAAACGCCCGCTCAGGTGCGCGCGCTGGTCGACGGGTTGCGCGCCGCGGTCGGCCGCGCCGACGCGCCGGTGTTGATCGACCAGGAAGGCGGCCGCGTCGCGCGCCTG
>CAYIQU010000473.1:0-1976 GCA_964365645.1 uncultured Hyphomicrobiales bacterium
CCCCCCCGGCCGGGGGGGGGCCGGGGGCGGGCGGGGTGGGGCGGCGGGGGGGGGCCCCCGCCGGGGTCGCGGCGGGCCGACGATCGCAAACTAAAGAAAATGATCGTCGGCGTCATCCCTCGCCTCCCGGCACGGCGCGGCCGGCCTCGTCGCGGTACATGGGCAGCATGACCCGGAACACGGTCTGCTTGGGCCGGCTGTCGAATTCGATCACGCCGCCATGATCGCCGATGATCTTGGCGACCAGCGCGAGGCCGAGTCCGCTGCCGCTCGGCTTGGAGGTGACGAACGGATCGAACAGGCAGCCGCGGATGTCCTCGGGGATGCCATCGCCGTTGTCGCGCACGCTGATGGCCAGCGGCAGATGCACGCGCGAGTTCGACCCCGGCACCGCGAACTTGACGCCCTGCTGGTAGGCGGTCGCGAGCGCGATCTCGCCGCCGGTCGCCGGGCAGGCCTCGGCCGCGTTCTTGACCAGGTTGAGAAAGACCTGGATCAACTGGTCGCGGTTCCCGAACACCAGCGGCAGCGACGGGTCGAAGACGGCGGTAAAGCGGACGTGGCGGGCGAAGCTGGACTCGCCGATTTGCCGCACGCGGTCGAGGACCTCGTGGATGTTCACGGCTTCCCGTTGCAGCGGGCCGCTGTCGGAAAAAATGTCCATGCGGTCGACCAGGGTACAGACGCGGTCGGCTTCGTCGCGGATCAGGCGCGTCAGCGCCTTGTCCTGCGGCGGCGCGTTTTCCTCCAGCAACTGGGCCGCGCCGCGAATGCCGGCCATCGGATTCTTGACCTCGTGCGCCAGCATCGCCGCCATGGCCGTCACCGAGCGCGCCGCGCCGCGATGCGTCAATTGGCGGTCGATCTTGTCGGCGATCGAGCGCGGCTGGAAGATGACGGCGACGCCGTCCTCGCCGTCGCCCCCGCCGTTGGTCAGCGGCGAGGCCAGCAGGTTGACGAAATGCCGGCCCATGCGCGGCGTCTCGATGGCGACGCCGTATTCGGCGACCGTGTTGCAGGCGGCCGCCGACTGCGCGATCAACGAGAACAGCGGGCTGTCGGCGGGAATGTGTTCGGCGAGCGCGTGATCGAGCAGATGATGGGCGCTCGCCTGGAACATGTGTTCGGCCGCGCCGTTGGCGTAAAGGATCATGCCGGCGCGATCGACGGCGATCACCGGCAACGCCAGCGCCCCCAGAATCGTTTCAGCGTCGGGGCGCCGGGGCGTTTGTTTGCGGGAACTGGCGAGCGGCGCGGGCATGGGACGTTCAGGCCGCCGCTTGTTCGTTGTTATTGGCGCCGTCGCCGGCGACGAGCGGGGCGTAAAAGGACAAAATCCGCTCGCGCACGCGCGCCGCGTCGGCGACTTGGTTGACGCCGGCGCGGAACTCGGCCGAACCCGGCAGGCCGCGGCTGTACCAGCCGATATGCTTGCGCGCCATGCGCGTGCCCGCGTCGATGCCGTAATGGGTGAGCATGTCCTCGTAATGGCCGAGCACAATAGCAAGCTGTTGCGCGATCGTCGGGTCGGGCGTGTACGCGCCCAGGCTGAGGAACCGTTGCACTTGACCGGGCAGCCACGGCCGGCCGTAAGACCCGCGCCCGATCATTACGCCGTCGGCGCCGGAGATTTCGAGCATCAACCGCGCATCCTCGGGCGTGGTCACGTCGCCGTTGCCGATGACCGGAATCCGGACGGCCTCTTTGACGGTGCGGATGAACGCCCAGTCGGACCGGCCCGAATAGAATTGCGCGCGCGTGCGCCCATGCACCGTCACCGCCCGGATGCCGCAGGCTTCGGCGATGCGCGCCAGGTTCGGCGCGTTGCGGTTCGCTTCGTCCCATCCGGTGCGCATTTTCAGCGTCACCGGTACCGGCACCGCCCTGACCACGGCGTCCAGAATCCGGCCGGCCAAAATCTCGTCGCGCATCAGGGCCGAACCGGCGTCGCCGTTGACGACTTTTTTCACCGGGCA
>CAYIQU010000474.1:0-1975 GCA_964365645.1 uncultured Hyphomicrobiales bacterium
GGCTTCCTCGAACTTGCCGACGCGCCGGGCGACGGCGCCGGTGAAGGCGCCCTTTTCGTAGCCGAACAGCTCGGATTCGAGCAGGGTTTCGGGGATGGCGGCGCAGTTGACGGCGACGAAGCGGTGATTCCGGCGCGGCGACTTGGCGTGCAGGTAGCGCGCCAGCATTTCCTTGCCGGTGCCCGAGGGACCCGTGATCAGAACGCTGGCGTTGCTGGGCGCGATCTGGTCGGCGATTTTCAGGAGCGCGGCCATCCGCGGGTCGCGCGAAACGATGGCGTTGTTTTCCTCGGTCACCGCTTCCAGCACGGCGGCGATCAAATCGGTGCTCGGCGGCAGGGGGATGTATTCCTTGGCGCCGGCGCGGATCGCCTGGACGGCGGCGCGGGCGTCGTTGCCGATGCCGCAGGCGACGACCGGGGCGCTGATGCGCTCGGATTGCAGGTTCTTGACCAGCATGGCGATGTCGAGGCGGACGTCGATCATCACCAGGTCGGCGCCTTGGCCGGCGCGCAGGGAATCGAGCGCGGCCTCGACGGTGTCGACGTGAGTCACCGACGCGCCGCGCTGAACGGCGATACGCGCGGCGGCGCCGATTTGACCCTCGAGGTTGCCGATGATGAGAAGGCGCATGAACCGGTTTCTCCGCTCGATCCGTCTGAAATCAACGCTCGGTCTTGATGATTTCCGTCATGGTGATGCCCAGGCGGTCCTCGACCACCACCACTTCGCCGCGGGCGACCAGGCGATTGTTGACGTAAATGTCGATGGCCTCGCCGACCTTGCGGTCGAGTTCGACGACCGCGCCGCGGCCGAGCCGCAGAAGCTGGCTGACTTGCATCGTCGATTTGCCGAGCACCGCCGAGACCTGGACCGGAATGTCGTAGACGAGTTCCAGGTCCTTGCCGCTGGTGGGTACGTCGGGAACGTCGGGGTTAATGGTGCTTCCCGCCCCTTGGCCGTTGCCGAGATCCTTGAGGTTGAGATCCTTTTCGTCAGCCATGGCGTTACTCCAGCGGTTTTTCGGCCGAAGACGATTCGGTCGCAGAGGGTTCGGGCGGCGGGGCGGCGGCCGGGTCGGCCGCGGGCGTCTCGTTCGCTTGGGCGGCCGGGGCTTCCGGCGCGGCATCGGCCAGAAGCGCCGGGATGGCGCGCGCGGCGGCGGTTTCAATCGCCTTCAGGATCGTCGCGACGTCGCGGCTGACGCCGCCCGCCGTCCACTCGATCCGGCAATCCCCGGAGGCGAGCGCGGCGACGCCGTGCAGAACCACCCGCTCTTGAAAGCCGGCGGCGGCGGCGATAGTCCCGATGCGCGCCGCGAGCGGGTCGCGCAGGCGGTCGTTGATGTAGATATTGAGGGTCGCCTCGCCTTGAACCGTGGCCATCGCCTCGCGGATCATCCGTTCGATCTCGACCAGCGGCGCGTGTTCGGCCAGCGCGGGAAACAGGCGGCGAATGGCGGCCAGCGCGACGCGAACGGCATCCTCGGTGGCTTGGGTCTCGATCGCCGATTGGGACCACATCAGTTCGCGCAGCGCGGTTTCGACGGCGCCGAGGATATCGCGAGTCTCGCGCTCGATGGCTTCGGACGCCTCTCTCAGGCCCTCCGTGCGGCCTTGGGCGAAGGCCTCGGCGCGGGCGGACTCCAGCTCTTCCTCGGTAAAGGTCGGCGGCGGCGGTTCGGCCAGAGCTTGTTCGGCCGCGGCCGCTTCGGCCGCCGCTTCGGCCGCCGCGACGACGATGGGCGCCGGCGCCGGTCCGGGCCGGGCGAACTCCCGGTCGAACATGAATTTCTGCAGGGCGGCCATGAACGTCGTTCCTTAATAGACCAATTCGTCTTCTTCGCCCTGGCCGGAGATGACGATTTCGCCCGAGTCCGCCAGCGCCTTGGCGACGACGACGATTTTCGCCTGAGCTTCGTCGACGTCGCGCAGGCGGACGGCGCCCATCGAGTCGATGTCTTCCTTGAGCATCT
>CAYIQU010000475.1:0-1975 GCA_964365645.1 uncultured Hyphomicrobiales bacterium
CGATCTTTCCGCCCGTCTCGATGTAAACCTTGTTTGCCCCGTTGACCATGATGTCGGCGATGTCGTCGCGGGCGATCAGCGGCTCGAGCGGACCGAGGCCGAGAACGTCGTTGCAAATCTCCGTGATCACGCTTTCCTGCTCGGCGGCGCTGAGCGTGAAATTACGCATGCTCATGATTTCGGCGATGATATCGCCGAGTTCCTCGCGCACCGCCTGCATGCTCATCTTGGACAGTTCGGCGAGATCGACCGTGTCGATCAGGTCGGCGAAAACCTTGCTTTTGATTTCCTCGAGATGGCTGTCGGCCTTGATGGCCTTGGCCGGCCCTTTCGCCGGGGCCTGCCCCTTGCCCTCGGCCGACGCGGGCGCGGATGGAACGGCCTTGACCGCCGCCGGCTTCGACTCAGGCGCCGGCGCGCCCTCCGGCGCCGAAGCAGGCGCGGCCGGTTGGAGAGTCGAAAGAGGCGCGGTGCGTTTGCCGAACATGGATCGGATTGCAGCCTCTGTGCCTTGATGGCGTATCCCGGTCGAACGAAAATCTAACCGGACTTTTTGGAAGCGCCCTTCCCCAGCAGCGAACGGATTTTTTCCACGACGGCGCCGAGGCCCTCCTCCGCCGGGGCCGCGGCCCTCTGACGGCCGGAGACCTGCGCGGTCAACGCCCGCAAGACCTCGACGACCCGGCCCGATTTCTCGATTTCGCCGATCATCTGGCCGTTGTTGAGCGCGGTGCCGAAGGAATCCGGCGCGAACGGCATCGTCACGATCGTCCGGACGTCGGTCGTTTCCTCGAAATCCTTGACCGCCAGCTCGGTTTTCTTGCCCGCGTCCATCTTGTTGAGCAGCAGGCGGGTCGGATTGATGCCGCGACGTCCGGGCAGAATCGAAAACAGGGATTTGCAGTCGCGCAACGCGGACAAATCCGGGCCGGCGACGATGACCAGATCGTCGACCGTTTCCATCATCGCCTGGGTCCACTCGCTCCAGACATGCGGCAGGTCGAGAACCACGAATCCGGCGGCGGCGCGGGCGAGATCGAGAACTTTCTCGACGGCGTCCACCGAGGGCGCGGGGACCATGCGCAACTCGGAGCCGCTGACGAGCACCTTGAGATCGTCGCCGGCCGAAACCAGGCATTTCTCGAACAAGACCTCGTCGAGGCGATCCCATTGAGCGAGAACGTCCGAGGTCGGCTGCTTGGTATCGATGTTGAAAGCAAGTCCGGCGGTTCCGAAGGAATAGTCGAAATCGACGAGGATCGTCGGTTCCTTGTACTGGCTCGACAGCAACCAAGCGACGTTATGCGCGATCGAACTGCTGCCGACGCCCCCGCGGGCGCCGTAGAAAGCGATCGTCCGCCCGCGCGGCGCCGCACCCGGCTCCCGATAGAGCCCCGTGATCGCGTCGACGATCTGGCCGGAACTAGGCGGCGCCAACAGGTATTCGCTGATCCCCTGGGACACCAGCGAACGGTACAGGCCGATATCGTTGAGTTTCCCGATGACGACGACCTTGACGCCCGGCTCGACCGCGTTGGCCAGGTTCTCGAGGCCGGCCATCATGTCCCGGTCGCTGCCCGTTTCCTCGATCATGATCACGTGCGGCGTGGGATTTTCGGCGAAATACGCGATTGCCGCGGCGATCCCGCCGTCGTGAATGCCGAGGCGGGAACGGCTGAGACGCGGGTCCTGCCCCGCCTGCGCCAAGGCGGCGCGGGTTTCCGCCATGGCGGGAAAGGTTTCGATGTTGAGACGCAGAATCACGCTATCGGCCTCTTGGAAATGTTCACTTGCTGGTGCTGGTACTGGTCTTGCTGACGCTGACTTCCTTGGGCGAGGCAATGGCGACGCCGCGTTCGTATTTACCGACGACGTTGGCGCCGCGGCTGCCGTAGCGCCCCTCGCCGCCGTCCCTCGGCCCCAGCAGATCGCGCGGATTGGCGATCATGGCGCCCAGATTGCGCTGGATCGAACA
>CAYIQU010000476.1:0-1974 GCA_964365645.1 uncultured Hyphomicrobiales bacterium
GTCGGGCCGATGCCGCCGGTGGTGAAAACGTAATCGAACCGGGCGCGGCATTCGTTGAGGGTGGCGACGATGGTTTCCTCGACGTCGGGGATTACCCGCGCTTCCATCAAGCGGATGCCGACGGCGTTCAGGCCCTTGGCCAGGTATTGCAGATTGGCATCCTGGGTCCGGCCCGAGAGAACCTCGTTGCCGATGACGATCAGGCAGGCGATGACGGGCTTGGCGACGGACATGACGCCGGAAAGCTTACAACAAATCCCTGAGCAGCGGAACGAGCGGCATATCGGCCGGCGGCATGGGCAGATCGGCTAATCGCGTCGGCTGAACCCAGCGCAGGTCCTGCCCTTCGCGCGGCGTCGGCGTTCCCTTCCAGACCCGACATGCGAACAGCGGCATCAACAGGTGAAAATCATCGTAGTCATGGGACGCGAACGCAATCGGCGCCAGACAGCTCTCGCGCACGTCGAGGGAAAGCTCCTCGGCCAATTCGCGGATCAGCGCGGCCTCGGGCGTTTCCCCCGCGTGCACCTTGCCGCCGGGGAATTCCCACAGGCCCGCCATGTCCTTGCCCTCGGGCCGGCGGGCCATCATAACACGGCCGTCGGCGTCGATCAGGGCCGCCGCCGCCACCAGCACCATCGGCCGGGAGTCGTAGAGCGCCCGCCACTCGGCGCGGGCAAGCGCGAACAATCGCGCCGGCCGGCCGGCGCAGGAAACGCTTCCGCCGCACATCCCGGCGCCCTTCTCGGTAAACCCCGCCTTCGCCAGCATCCGCGCCGAAGCGGCGTTGTCGAGCAAAACGCGGCCCCGCACGTCATCAAGATTAAGATCGCGAAAAGCGAAACGGACGATCCGCCGAACCGCCTCGGTGCCCGAGCCCTTGCCCCCGTAAGCGCGGCCAAGCCAGACGGTCACCTCGCCGACATTGCTCTCGTCGCGGCGCAGTTCGATCCAGCCGATCAGGACGCCGTCCCGGATGCGCTCGATGCCGAAACCGAAGGCGCGACCTTCGGCCCCGTCCGTCGCGGCGCGCGCGATCAACCCGCGAGCGGCCTCGGGCGGAAACGGGTGGGGCAGATCGGCCATCCACCGGGCAACGTCGGGGTCGTTGCCCTGGGCCGACAGATTATCCGCGTCGGACCCACGCAACGGGCGCAGGCGAAGATTCTTGGCGAGAAGCGTTCCGCCCGGGCGAACGCCCGACCAGCACGGAGATTCAGGAGCGATAGTCGACATTGACGTCGATGTAGCCGTGCGTCAGATCGCAGGTCCACACCGTTGCCCGGCCCGTGCCGATACCGACGTCGGCCTCAATGACCACATTGGTGCCGCGCATGTGCTCGACCACCGGCGTCTCATCGTAACCGAGAACTAAATTTCCATCCTTGGCGATCTGAACCCCGCCCATGCGGATGGACAGTTTGTCCCGGTCCGCCCGTTCGCCTGCCTTGCCGACGGCCATGACCACACGGCCCCAATTGGCGTCGCCGCCGGCGATGGCCGTTTTGACCAGGGGCGAATTGGCGACGGACAGCGCAATGCGCCGCGCGGCCCGGTCGTTCTCCGCGCCGGTGACGGTGATGGTGACGAATTTCGATGCCCCTTCGCCGTCGCGTACGATCTGATGGGCGAGATCGAGCATCAATTCTTCCAGCTTCGCCTTGAAATCGGCCAACAGTGGATCGTCTGCGTTTGTCGCCGCGGGATGCTTTGCTCCCGCTCCGGTCGCGAACACCAAGACCGTGTCGCTGGTCGATGTATCGCTGTCAACGGTAATGCAATTAAAGGTACGGTTCACCATCGGCCCGACCATGGCTTGAAGAGCGGGCGCCGAAATTGCGGCATCGGTAAAAATGAACGCAAGCATGGTCGCCATGTCCGTCCCGATCATGCCCGAGCCTTTGGCCATGCCGGCCATCCTCACCGACGCGCCACCAATCACTGCCGTGCGAACGGCTCCCTTCGGAAATGTAA
>CAYIQU010000477.1:0-1961 GCA_964365645.1 uncultured Hyphomicrobiales bacterium
GAACTGGGCCTCGCGGAGACGCAGCAGACATTGGTGCTGAACCGCCTGCGCGGCAGGATCGCGGTGCAGGTCGACGGCCAGATGAAGACCGGGCGCGACGTGGTGATCGGCGCGTTGCTCGGCGCCGACGAATTCGGCTTCGCCACCGCCGCGCTGATTTCGGCGGGCTGCGTGATGATGCGCAAGTGCCATCTCAACACCTGTCCGGTCGGCGTCGCCACCCAGGACCCCGAGTTGCGCAAGCGTTTCGCCGGCCAGCCGGCGCACGTGATCAATTTCATGACCTTCATCGCCCGCGAAGTGCGCGAGTTGATGGCCGAGATGGGCTTTCGAACCGTCGACGAGATGATCGGCCGCGCCGACCGGCTGGAAGCGCGCCCCGCGGTCAAGCATTGGAAGGCGAAGGGGCTCGACTTCTCGCGCCTGTTCCAGGTGCCGAAAGCCGGCAAAGGCGTCGCCGTCCGCAACTGCGAGGCCCAGGACCACGGGCTCGGGAAGGCGCTCGACCACGACCTGATTCGCCAGGCCAAGCCGGCGCTCGACAACCGCACGCCGGTCACGATCGATCTCGCCGTGCGCAACGTCAACCGCACCGTCGGCGCGATGCTCTCGGGCGAAGTGGCGCGCCGCTACGGTCACGACGGCCTGCCGGTCGATACCATCCACATCCGGGCCCGTGGCACCGGCGGGCAGAGCTTCGGCGCGTTTCTCGCGCGCGGCGTCACCATCGCCTTGGAAGGCGACGCCAACGACTACGTCGGCAAGGGCCTGTCCGGCGGCCGGCTGATCGTCCACCCGCCCAAGGGCGTCAAGTTCCGGCCCGAGGACAACATCGTCATCGGCAACACCGTTCTGTACGGCGCCATCGCCGGGGAATGCTACTTCCGCGGCGTCGCCGGCGAGCGGTTCGCGGTGCGCAATTCGGGCGCGGCCGCGGTGGTCGAGGGCGTCGGCGACCACGGCTGCGAATACATGACCGGCGGCTGCGTCGTCGTGCTGGGCGCCACGGGGCGCAACTTCGCCGCCGGCATGAGCGGCGGCGCCGCCTATGTCCTCGACGAATCGGGCGAGTTCGCCCGGCGCTGCAACACGGCGATGGTCGAACTCGAACATTTGAAGGCCGCGCCGCTGCCGTCCGACGAGGAACTGGCGGCGATTCCGGTCGCCGAACTGATGGCGGACATGCTGGCCGACGACGTTCGCCGCCTGCGCGCGCTGATCGAGCGCCACCGCCGTTTCACCGGCAGCACGGTGGCGGCCGGCGTCCTGGAACGCTGGAACGAGATGCTGCCCCGCTTCGTCAAGGTCGTCCCGTCCGACTACCGCCGCGCGCTGATCGCGCTGCGGGCCGAGGCGGCGGCCAAGATCGCGGCGGCGGAATAGGGGCCGGACCATGGGCAAGCCGACCGGGTTTCTGGAAATCGAGCGCCATGATCGGGACTATGCCCCGGTCGAGGAGCGGCTCAAGCATTATCGCGAATTCGTCCAGCCGCTCGCCGACGACGAGTTGCGGCGCCAGGGCGCGCGCTGCATGGATTGCGGCGTGCCCTATTGCCACGACGGCTGCCCGGTCAACAACATCATTCCGGACTGGAACGATCTGGTTTATCGCGGCGACATGCGCGCGGCGATCCGGGTTTTGCATTCGACCAATAATTTTCCGGAATTCACCGGCCGCGTCTGCCCGGCGCCGTGCGAGGCGGCGTGCACCCTGAACATTCCCGACACGCCGGTCACCATCAAGACGATCGAATGCGCCATCGTCGATCGCGCCTGGGCCGAGGGCTGGATCGAGCCCGAAACCCCGCGCCGGCGCACCTTCAAGCGCGTCGCGGTGGTCGGTTCCGGCCCCGCCGGGCTGGCGGCCGCCCAGCAGCTCGCCCGCGCCGGGCACGACGTGGTGGTGTTCGAGAAGAACGACCGCATTGGCGGACTGCTGCGCTACGGGATTCCCGATTTCA
>CAYIQU010000478.1:0-1959 GCA_964365645.1 uncultured Hyphomicrobiales bacterium
GCCGGGCCGGCGTAATAGACGGGATGATCCTTGAAATACTGGGGCAGGCCCTCGCCCCGGTCGAGGCGCTCTTTCAGCTTGGCGTGCGCGATGTCGCGCCCGACGATCAAGGTCCCGCTTAGGCTGAGGCGGGTGCGGATCGGATGCTTGGAAAGCTCCGCCAGCACCTTCTTCATCGGCCGGTTGAGGTCGATCTTGACCGTCGTTCCGCTCAAATCCTCGGCGGCGACGTCGGGCAGGTACCGGGCGGGATCGGTTTCCAGTTGTTCCAGGAACACGCCGTCGCGGGTGATCTTGCCCAAGATCTGGCGGTCGGCCGAACACGAGACGCCGATGCCGACCGGGCACGACGCGCCGTGGCGGGGCAGGCGGACGACACGCACGTCGTGGCAGAAGTACTTGCCGCCGAACTGCGCGCCGATGCCGAGCCGGCGGGTCAACTCCAGCACCTGGGCCTCGGTGTCGAGATCGCGGAAGGCATGGCCGTGCCGGGTGCCGCTCGTCGGCAGGCCGTCGAGGTAGTGGGTTGACGCCAGCTTGACGGTCTTCAGGTTGGCTTCGGCCGAGGTGCCGCCGACGACGATCGCCAAGTGATAGGGCGGGCAGGCGGCGGTGCCGAGCGTGCGCAGCTTTTCGTCCAGGAATTTCATCAGGGACGCCGGGTTCAGCAGCGCCTTGGTTTCCTGATAGAGGAACGACTTATTGGCCGATCCGCCGCCCTTGGCGATGAACAGAAGATTGTATTCGTCGCCCTCGGCGGCCATCAGGTCGATCTGGGCGGGCAGGTTGGTGCCGGTGTTGACCTCTGTATACATGTCGAGCGGCGCCAACTGACTGTAGCGCAGGTTGTCCTCGGTGTAGGCGCGCAGCGCGCCCTCGGCCAGCGCCGCCTCGTCGCCGCCGCCGGTCCAGACCTGCTGGCCCTTCTTGCCGAGGATGAGCGCGGTGCCGGTATCCTGGCACATGGGCAAAACGCCGCCCGCCGAAATGGCGGCGTTCTTCAGGAATTCGAGCGCCACGAACTTGTCGTTGGCGGATGCTTCGGTGTCGTCGAGGATGGCGCGCAATTGCGCCAGGTGCGCCGGGCGCAGCAGGTGCGCGCAATCGTGGAACGCCTGGCGGGCGAGCAGCGTCAGCGCGCGCGGGTCCACTTTCAGGATCGGCTGGCCCTCGAAGCGGCCCTCGCTGACGAAATCGCCGGTCAGGCGGCGGTACGGCGTCGCGTCATGGGCGTGCGGAAACAGGGGATGGTATTCGAAGGCGCTCATGCGTCGATGTCCTCGGGAAAAGAAAGCCCGCGCCCGAAAGAAGCGCGGGTGGCGTTATTTCTTGCGAAACGAGTCGAGGGGGATGACTTGGCCGCCGTCGGGGGAAGGTTTGGGGGCGGCGGGCGCCGGGCCGCTCTCGGGCTTTACGCCGGCGGCGGTCTTCAGGCCGGCGGCGCTGGCCTCGACCTCGCCCGCGCCTTGGGGCGCGATCTTGAATTGCAGGCCGAAGTTCACGGACGGATCGGCGAACGAGGTGACGGCGGCCCAGGGCACATGCAGGTTCTCGCGCCTGCCCTTGAAGCTGAGCGAGACGGAAAAGCCGTCGTCGTTGACGGCCAGGTCGTCGAACTTGAATTGCAGGACGATGGTCATTTCGTCCGGGTGCGTCGCCTTCAGGTACGGCGGTATCCGCACGCCAAGATGGCCGGTGCGGAAGGTGATGTAGAAATGGTGGTCGCCGGGCAGGCCGTGGGCTTCGGTGTGGTGAAGGGCGCGGCGGACGACGGAGCGGAAGGCGTCCTCGATCCAAAGGTCGTAGCGGAGCGGGTCATCCGGCGGGTTGGGGGTCACGGGCGCACTCACGGGTTGGCGGGCGGGTTGGTCTTGGGCGGGTTGGTCTTGGCCGGGCCGGAAGCGAGTGGGGGGCTTCTGTTGCCAGGTGCCCCCCGAACCCCGTTACCGCTGATTAAGC
>CAYIQU010000479.1:0-1955 GCA_964365645.1 uncultured Hyphomicrobiales bacterium
TCGAGGTCTTGACCGGCGCGGAACGGGAAGAGGAAATCGCGCGGATGTTGGCCGGCGCCACGGTCACACCCGAGGCCCGCGCCGCGGCCAAAAGCCTGCTTGGGGCCGCCCGGGCGTCGGCGACGCCCGGGAAGAAGCGCAAACTCAAGGCGGTGACATGAGTAGGCGGGCCAAAAGCGGCCCGCCGCCCGTCGAGGACTTGACGCCGCTCGACGCCGCGGCCGAACTGGCGCACCTGGCCCGCGAAATCGCCCGCCACGACCGGGCCTATCACCAAAAAGACGCGCCCGTCGTCACGGACGCCGAATACGACGCGCTCAAGCGCCGCAACGCGGCCATCGAGGCGCGCTTTCCGCACCTCATCCGCGCCGACAGTCCCTCGCAAAAGATCGGCGCCGCCCCGGCGGCCGGTTTCGCCAAGGTGCGCCACGCGGTGCCCATGCTTTCGCTCGGCAATGCGTTCAGCGACGAGGACGTGACGGATTTTCTCGACGGCATCCGGCGGTTCCTCAAATTGCCCGATGAGTCGAATATCGAACTGGTGGCCGAACCCAAGATCGACGGGCTGTCGGTCTCGCTGCGCTACGAGAACGGGCGCTTTGTTTCGAGTGCCACCCGGGGCGACGGCGAAACCGGCGAGGACATCACCCGCAACCTGCTCACGCTCGAGGGATTTCCCGGCACCCTAAAAGGAAAAGGTATTCCGCGCGTCATCGACGTGCGCGGCGAGGTCTACATGAAAAAGGCCGATTTCCTCGACCTCAACCGGCGCCAGGAAAAGGAAGGCGGCAAGCTTTTCGCCAATCCGCGCAACGCGGCGGCCGGCTCGGTGCGGCAATTGGACCCGAACGTCACCGCGCGCCGGCCGTTGTCGCTGCTCGCCTACGCTTGGGGAGAGATTTCCGGCGAACTCGATTGGGACACCCAGGCGGAATTCTACGAACGCCTGAAAAGTTGGGGCCTGCCCGTGAACCCCGAGGCGAAAATCTGCCGCGATGCGGCCGCGACCTTGAAATTCTACCGCGCCATGGAGGAAAAGCGCGCCGCGCTCGCGTACGAAATCGACGGCGTCGTCTACAAGGTCAACCGGCTCGATTGGCAGCGGCGCCTGGGGTTCGTCAGCCGCGCGCCCCGCTGGGCCATCGCCCACAAGTTCC
Source organism: uncultured Hyphomicrobiales bacterium (assembly GCA_964365645.1). GTDB lineage: Bacteria > Pseudomonadota > Alphaproteobacteria > Rhodospirillales > 2-12-FULL-67-15 > 2-12-FULL-67-15. The sequence continues at coordinate 1,158 of CAYIQU010000479.1, forward strand.
CGGCCGAGCGGGCGACGACGACGGTCGAGGCCATCGAGATCCAGGTCGGCCGCACCGGCGTGCTCACCCCGGTGGCTGAATTGGCCCCGGTCGGCGTCGGCGGCGTGACGGTCAGCCGTGCCACCCTGCACAACGAGGATTATATAAAAGAAAAAGACGTGCGGGTGGGCGACACGGTCGTGATCCAGCGCGCGGGCGACGTCATCCCGCAAGTGCTGGAGGTGGTGGCCGCCAAGCGCCCGGGATCGGCGAAGGCGTTCCATTTTCCCGACCGCTGTCCCGAATGCGGCTCCCACGTCGTGCGCGAAGAGGGCGAGGCCGCGCGCCGCTGCACCGGCGGCCTGGTCTGCCCGGCCCAAGGGGTGGAGCGCTTGCGGCATTTCGTTTCGCGCCTCGCCTTCGACATCGAGGGCCTGGGCGAAAAGCACATCGAGGCCTTCTGGGCCGAAGGGCTGATCAAGACCCCCGCCGACCTGTTCCGGCTGAAAAAGGCGCAAAGCCAAATCGCCGCCCGCGAGGGCTGGGGGGAAAAATCGGCGGCCAATGTGATGGCGGCCATCGCCGCCCGCCGCGCCATTTCGCTCGCGCGCTTCATCTATGCGCTGGGGATTCCCCAGGTGGGCGAGGCGACGGGCAAGCGCCTGGCGCGGCATTACGGCACGTTCAAGGTGTGGTGGAAGGCGATGCAAGCCGCCGCCGATCCCGACTCCGAGGCCTACAAGGACTTGCGGGCCATCGAGGACATCGGTCCCTCGGTCGCCGCCGACCTGGTCGAATTCGCCGCCGAGGCGCACAACC